>CALKGV010000071.1 GCA_938091805.1 uncultured archaeon
ACGAGAAACCAATAATGGCGAAATACAGAGGAAGGGAGGGGAGAAGGATCAATGCCGCATACCACAGGGTGGCAAATGAGCTCATCAAAGTAGCTGAAAAGCGAGGATGTTCAGCAATAATCCTGGAGAACCTGAAGAACAACAGAAAGAGGAGGAAGAGACCCCGCGAGCTCAACGGAAGATTGAACAGGTGGAGCTTCAGAAAGCTCCAGGCAACGATCGAGTATAAGGCTAAGCTCGCGGGCTTAAACGTAATATACGTTAAGGCTGAGGGCACATCAAGCCTATGCCCAAGATGCAGGGTTAGGCTAAGCCCAAGCGGGTATAGGCTGATGAAGTGCCCAAAATGCGGATTGGATGAGGATAGAGACGTAATAGCCGTGAGAAACCTCCTACAGATGCATGTGCCCTCTTCAACCGTTCAGGGCGAAGACCCTCCCATGAAAAGAGGAGGGAAGGCCTAGCGTGACGGAAGTTGACGCTAGACCAGAACGGAAATAGTGATAAGACCTCTCAAGCCAAGGGTCGTTAATATAGACCCGCATATTGTTGAGGAGCTAATAGGCAAGGAGAGTGGGCTTGAGGAAGAGAAGTTTAGGAGAATCCTTAGAGAAATACGTGGTTGATACGGGAGTTTTAGTAGAGTATATTGTGGGAGGCTCCTCCCATAGGAGCGCCGTTGCGGATCTTCTTGAGGGCGTGCTGAAGAAGATCACGGAGCTATATATAACGCCCATTACAATTTCAGAATTCATATGAAGACTTGGGATGAAATCTGCGAGAACAACCGCTGACTCCCTATCGCTAAGCAAATGTCCACAGACCCCGCCAAGCCTACGCAAATAAACATCTGCAGTAGCCCTCAGGCCCCAAGCAACATTCTTAAACCATCGCCTAACATCAGAATCATTAAGCAAATAAGCATAAATAAATTCTAAACCATCAAAAAATAATTATATACGAATTATATAGAGGTTCGAACCTAAGAAGTGGCGGGCCCGCTGGGATTTGAACCCAGGATCTCCGGCTTTCATCGATGTGCTTTCACCTTAGAGGGCCGACGCGCTATCCGTGCTACGCTTCCCGAATGAGCCTGAGGGCGCCTTCTAGGCTGGGCCCATTTCACGGGCCCCGTCAATATGCGTTCCCCAGCGGCCCATCTTATCTTTTATAATTGTGTAATTTAAATTTGATGCTGAAGACACCCCAGTTTCCGGGAGAACTAACTATAGGCGTACGCCATGGCTATGTTGGGTGAGATAATGGGAATCCCGTTGGTAAGTCACCCCGTCAAAAAGAAGTGGTGGCAGACGTCACTGCGCTATTATTCTTAAAAACAAAGTGAAACCAAAATGATGCTTTACCCTCAAAATCCGGTGTTCGACCTGCGGAAATATCTGACAACAAATAAGGTTATCTGCGGAGAATTCTGAATTAGCTATTAACTTAGTAGATTTGGGCGTGTTACATAATCTTTTTTAGGGGTCTTCTCAGTTTTTGTCTGAAAGCGTGATGTGGAATGTGCGTGCTTGGTAAAGATAGGCTTCTTGAAATCATAGAGAAGTATAGGTGCATCTACCCGTTCGACCTAAACCTCCTGGATGGGGACAGCTACGTGCTTACAGTTAAGGAGGAGGTTACGCTTCAGTATCTGGAGCATAGAAATCTGGTCTCCAACGAAATTGTCTTCACGCTGCCGAACATTGTTGCTCATCTAACGGCCAAAAGCAGGTATGGACGTATGGGGTTATCCTTCCTCAACGCCGCTAAGGTCCACAGCGGCTTCATTGGGAGGCTGGCCCTTGAAGTTGTAAACTTGAACAATGAGAGAACACCGATAACGATCAAGAGGGGCGACCCGTTCATGCACATAGAATTCATAACAAGAATAGGTGAGGAGTCGCCTTACACGGGCGAATACCAATTCCAGTACATGACCAATGAAGAGATCAAAATGTACATGCCGATACTGAGAAACGTATTCAAAAACTACGAGGAGCTCTCCAAAGTATGGTTCAAAGGCAAGGGCGAAGGCCGTCGAGCTTAACCTAGTCTCCACCTAGTAGGCTTCCATGCTTCCCATCATTCCCAGATGTTTGATTGCGCCAATGCGCCGGAGCCGTCTAAGTGAAAATTTAAATACTTCTGATGATGGTATCATAAGGGGAAAACCGATGAAGGCGCGTAACTACCGTGAAGTTAAGGGAATGCCCTACACTAGACATGAGTATGTACATGGTCCCCCGCAGCCGAAAATAACAAAGTTCACGGCTGGAAAACCCTCCGAGAGCCAAACACATCAGGTTTCGCTTGTGGCTGAGAAGAGGGTTCAGATAAGGCATAACGCTCTTGAAGCAGCCCGAATTGCGGCGAACAGATATCTTCAGGAGAAGCTGGGCGATAGATTTTTCATGAGGGTCATGGTTCTTCCCCACATGATTTTAAGGGAGAATAAGATGATTTTTGGAGCGCACGCTGATAGGCTTCAGGAGGGGATGCGTAGGGCGTTCGGCAAGCCCATCGGCAGGGCGGCCCGTGTTGAACCCAACCAGCCGATAATAGTTATCAATGTTGATGAAAACGGTTTGGAGGCCGCTAAAGAAGCCCTTAGGAGGGCTGAGGCGAAGCTGCCCACCACATGCAGAATAATTATTGAGAAGCTGCCTGAGCAGGAGGTTCAAGTCACCCAGAATGTAACGTGATCATGTCTGGAGGTAAATGTAAATGTCAAGCAAAAAGGGAAAATTCGTATTATGGTTTGAGGAAATAGGCATCGAAGACGTGCCGGTCGTCGGGGGAAAAAGCGCAAGCCTAGGTGAAATGATTAGGAAGGTAGGTGTTCCAGTGCCATACGGCTTCGCAACGACGGCTGAAGCATACAGATACTATATAAAGGCAAACAAGCTGGACGAGAAAATGGCGGAGATCCTCAAGGAGCTGAAGGACCCGAACGACACGCAGACCCTGCAGAAGGTAGGTGCAAGGATAAGGGAACTAATAGCATCCGCCGACATGCCTAAAGACTTAGAGGATGAGATCGTTAAAGCGTATGAGGAGCTGGCTGAAAGAATAGGTGAGGAAAACCCGTTTGTTGCGGTGCGCAGCTCAGCGACAGCCGAGGATCTGCCGGACGCAAGCTTCGCCGGCCAGCAGGAAACATACCTCAACGTTCACACGGCCGAGGAGGTTGTTGAAAAAATAAAGCACTGCTACGCGAGTCTCTTCACCGATAGGGCTATATTCTACAGGGTCCAGAAGGGCTTCGACCACATGGCTGTGGCCCTAAGCAGCGTGGTCCAGCTAATGGTTTACAGCAAAGCCAGCGGCGTCATATTCACCCTAGATGTTGCAACAGGGGACAGAAGCGTCGTTCTGATAGAGGCAGGCTATGGGCTGGGCGAATTCATAGTTCAGGGAACAATAACGCCGGATGAATACTACGTCAGGAAATCCGACTTGGAAATAGTGAAGAAGAACATTTCCAAGAAGACGGTTCAGCTGGTCAGGCTTCCAACAGGCGGAACAGAACGCAGGGATGTCCCACCGGGCCTTCAGGAAAAGCAGGTGCTTACAGACGAGCAGATTAAGGAGCTGGCTAAATACGCCATCATGATTGAGCAGCATTACGGAAAGCCCATGGACATAGAGTGGGCACTGGATGAAAGAACAAACAAGCTGTTCATACTTCAAGCCAGACCTGAAACAGTCTGGGCTATTAAGAAAGCCGTGGCTGCTGAGGAGAAGCCGGCTGTAACAAAGGAGCGGAGGGTTCTCATCCAGGGTCTGCCAGCGTCTCCAGGCGTGGCTGTTGGAAAAGTGCATATTATACCGACCGTTGATAGAATCAACGAGTTCCAGAAGGGTGAAATACTCGTCACGGAGATGACGGCGCCAGACTGGGTTCCAGCGATGCGTAAGGCAGCGGCCATAATAACAAATTCGGGTGGAATGACATGCCACGCAGCCATAGTCTCCAGGGAGCTTGGGATCCCATGCATTGTTGGAACAGCCTCAAGGGGTGCGCCGGCGACAGAAGCCCTCAAAGACGGCATGATGGTAACTGTGGACGCTAAGCTAGGCGTTGTCTACGAGGGGATCCTTGAAGAGTTCGCTGAGAGAGCCGAGAAGGCTGAAGCCGCGCCAGCAGCCGTCACGTTCGCCGAACCATACATAATAACCGGGACAAAAATATATGTTAATCTAGGCGAACCTGAGATCGCAGATAAGGTTGCAGCCCTGCCAGCCGACGGGGTCGGCCTATTAAGGCAGGAGTTCGTCTGGTCAAGCGAGATAGGTGAGCACCCGCTATACATGATTGAGGTCGGAAGAGCCGAGGAGTTCGTCAATAAGCTAGCCGAGGCCTTCAGGAAGATCTGCGCAGCGTTCTATCCCAGACCTGTTGTCATGCGCTTCAGCGACTTCAAATCCTCAGAGTACAGGGAGCTAAAGGGCGGGGAGAAATATGAGCCCGTTGAGCCGTCGGCCCTAATGGGCTGGAGGGGAGCATCAAGATACTACGACCCGAAGTATATTGAGGCCTTCAGGCTTGAGGTTAAAGCCGTCAAGAAGGTTCGCGAAGAATACGGGTTGAAGAACCTGTGGGTTATGATACCCTTCTGCAGGCGAGTCGATGAAATGGAGAGGATCGTTAAAATCCTGGAGGAAGAGGGCTTAAAGAGGGGCCCGGACTTCAAGGTTTGGCTTATGGCCGAGATACCGAGCAACTGCCTCCTAGCCGACAAATTCAACAAGTATGTTGACGGATACAGCATTGGAAGCAACGACTTAACAATGACGATCCTAGGATGCGACCGGGACAATGAAACAGTGGCGCACCTATTTGACGAGAGAGACCTGGCAGTTAAAAGAGCAATCAGATTACTCATCAAGCTGGCCCATAAGGACGGAAAAACAGTCAGCATATGCGGCCAGGCGCCAAGCGTCTACCCAGAGTTCACAGAGTTCCTTGTTAGAAGCGGAATAGACAGCGTCTCAGTGAACCCGGATGTGGTCGCCCAGACGAGAAAACTCGTAGCCTCAATTGAGCAGCGCATAATGCTTGAAAAACTAACAGGTATGGGAGTGCGCGAAGACCCAGATCTGGAAATCCCGCTTGACAAGTAGCCGAACCGGCCGAGCCGCATCGTCAAAACCCAAACATCTTTCCACCCATTTTTCCCCAAACCTATAAGCGTGATGATTAATTTCTTCTTAAGCGTAAAACGCATATTCTAAGATAGGCTAATATCCCCCAGGATCCCTTTATTCTTAATGATTGAGAGTTGCCAGCGCTATTTGATCTAGAGGAAAACAGATTACGCAGCGAAATCATTAGGCGCGGGGCCCGGGTGGTCCTAGTGCAGCTGCCCGAGGGGCTGAAGCCTGAGGCGCCGCATATAGCATCCATCATAGAGGAGTCCGGCGCATTAGCGATAATCTCAGCCGACCCATGCTACGGAGCGTGCGACCTAGCCCTCCACGAGGCTGAATTCACCTCGGCCGATATCATAGTGCATTATGGACATGCGGAAACAGCGGGTTTCACATGTAAACCGGGTTTACCTGCGGTCCCAATCATATATATTGAGGCTAGGGCAAATGTCCCCATCAGAGAGGCGGTTGAAGATGCGCTGAAGCACCTTGAGCCCTGGGGTAGAATAGGGCTGACAACAACCATCCAGCATATCCACAGCATAAAGGAGGCTGAAGAAATCCTTAGGGAAGCTGGAAAAGAAGTATATATCGGGCATTATCTGGGCTTGAAGTACCCAGGACAGGTTTTAGGGTGCGACTACGGGAACGCCAAATCGATCAGGAGCCTTGTGGACGCATTTCTATTCCTGGGCGGAGGCAGATTTCACGCGCTTGGGCTTTTCCTCGCCACAATGAAGCCAACGGTTGCAGCGGACCCCTTCGAGGGCAGAGCCCATAGGGTTGATAGCGAAGCTGAAAAAATAATCCATAGACGCTGGATGGACATATCTGAAGCCTCAAGAGCGAACGTCTGGGGCATAATCCTAGGGCTTAAAACAGGTCAGCTCAACATGGAGGCAGCTCTGAAGATTAAGAATGACATAGAGCAGCTGGGCAAGAGGGCGGTTCTGCTGGCCATGAGGGAGGTCACGCCGGAAGCGCTCCTCGAGTTTCCGGAAATAGAAGCCTATGTAAACACGGCTTGCCCAAGAATATCGCTTTATGATGCTCGAAAATTCCCCAAGCCTGTGCTAACGATCAGGGAAACCGATGTTGCCCTAGGAAAAACATCCTGGAATGAAATTCTTGAATCTGGCCTACTATAACTAATTAGGCGGAAAAGGCTGATGAGCCCGCTGAAGATGAGAAAGAAGCAGCTTGCACTTCTCCTGTCAAAGGTGGAGCCTAACCCGCGCCCGAAGCTAAGATGGGAAAGCTACATGCTGGACGCTGAGAGCGCAGCCAGCATGATCCACATAGCCGCCCATGTTAACGATGACGTAGATGGGAGGAAGATCGTTGATCTAGGCTGCGGATCAGGGATCTTGGCGATAGCGTCTTCACTGATTGGCGCAGCATGGTCCGTTGGAGTTGACATAGACAGGGATGCCATAGGGGTTGCCGTTAAGAATGCAGCTAGGCTTGGCGCTGAAGTCGACTTCATAATTGGCGATGTAGACTGCGTTATCGGGCGCTTCGATACAGCATTGATGAACCCTCCATTTGGGAGCTGGCATAGGGGAGCGGACATAAAATTCCTGAGGAAGGCCCTCGAAATATCCGGCGTGGTCTACTCGCTGCATAAGCGCAGCCCACCTGTGAGAAGATTCCTCAGCAAGCAGATTCCTAAAATAGGAGGCGTAATAGACAAAGTTTATGAAATGGACATAGTTATAAGCCGAACATACGAATTCCATAGGAAAAGGCTCTATCCGGTTAAAGCCGACCTATACCGAATACTGAGGGCTAAAGGCTCAGGCTCATCCACGATAGAAGCCTCCTAAACCTTGCTGAAAGGCTAAGTAAGGAGGTAAAGCGTAGGCTTAAGGACTTCGACCTTTACTTCCCCTGCGGATGCAAAAAGCCCTTCAGGCATACGAAGGCATAGCTTGAAGCCTTGAGGAGCTACTATAACCACGTAAGGCATCATATGGCTTTAAGGAAGGCTCCATGCGGAAGCATAGGCCCTTACCATGCTAAGCCTCATAGAGGAGGTGATGTGGAAGGCTTAAGGTTACAGCACCAACTCGTCGATAGCAAAGCTAATATCGCAGTTCGCAGGTAATTTTAAACTCAGTCAACTAGGAGATGGAATGCCTAAATTATGTCTAATACAAAAAGAAGCGGAGAATTCATTGTTCCCGGAGAGAGAATAGGCGTAATAGAAGAGTTCATACCGAACTTCGGAACATACGTTCAGGACGGAGTTATATACTCGAGAAACGTCGGATACTTATCATTTGATTCAGCCACCAGGAAGGTTTCAGTCTACCCAGTGGCGAAAGGTTTAAGCTTCCCAAAGATTGGAAGCATAGTTGTTGGGCACGTCGTTAATATTCAGGGCCTAACGGCTTTCATGCGCGTAGTAAAGGTTGGGAAAAAGAATCTTTCAGGGTTCCTAACAGGGGCTCTACACGTTTCAGATATTGACGCTAGATACACAAAGGAAGTCCTCAACGCGGTTAAAGTAGGCGACCTAGTCCGCGCGAAGGTGATAAGCGACGCTAACAGAATCCTCCACCTGACCACTAAGGGAGAAAACCTAGGTGTAATATTGGCTTTATGCTCAAAATGCGGCGGAACGCTTCTGCTGAAAAACAGGAAAAGCAAAAAGTTATATTGCGGCGAGTGCGGAAATTTTGAGACGAGAAAAATAGCGTCAGACTACGGCGCCGGAAACATGTAGCGGTGAGGTTGATTAAAATGCAGCTAAAAATATTGGATAAAAAACCGAATGAGCTCAAGCTTGAGGTTGAGGGTGAAGGGCACACTCTGTGCAACCTCCTAGAGTCAGTCCTTATGGAGGACGATGACGTGGAGTTCGCCAGCTACAGCATATCGCATCCGCTCGTAGCAAACCCCGTGATAACAGTGCGCACTAAAG
Source organism: uncultured archaeon (assembly GCA_938091805.1). Taxonomy (GTDB): domain Archaea; phylum Thermoproteota; class Bathyarchaeia; order Bathyarchaeales; family DTEX01; genus DTEX01. The sequence goes on from CALKGV010000071.1 coordinate 8,078, forward strand.
GGAATAAAACCCCAGAGGAGGCGCTCAAGGAGGCCGCTGAAAAAATCCTTAAAAGGGGCAGAGAGCTCAGGGAGGAATTTGAGAAAGCGCTTAAAGGCATGTGAAATCCTTAAATATTCTGTTTGAGGCAAAGCCTCCCCAAAGTTAACTTCAATAGTTCACTCAGGTTATCCGAAACTTCTCCCCCACGCGCCAGAATCTCAACCGCCTCCCAGATTGACACCGTCCCGGATAGCCAGCCGTAAACTATTAAGGCTTCAGCAGCATCCGCCTGCCCATGCCTATCCACCCTCCTCGGCAGAAGCCTTCGCATACCGGATTTTCTTAGTGCTGATGCAAGTGTTAGGCTATCGAGTTTTCGGCCAACAGGCTTACCGGCGATTCTGGATAGGGCAAGCGAGTAGATGAGGTTAACGTACGCATCCCCCAGGGAGGCTAAGTTGTGGTCCGCCAAAACCTCAACCAGGCTGGAATATCCATGCATGAAAGAGGGGAGCCTACACGCTTCCGCTTCACCCAATCTAGCCCACCCAAATCCCTGAAAAAGGGCTTTCACAAAGAATGGCTTCAAAATATTTAAGTATTGCTGCTTCATGATTTCCTATGGAATTTGGTTGATTGGCCTCTTCTTCCTTTTGGACCTGCTAGATGTAGGAGACTTACGATTGATGATAGGTTATTAATTAACGGCATCTTATACGTTGCACTATGGTAGGCAAAGTATGAAGCCAATGTCAAAGACCATGCTTATAATAGTGCACACTATGGTGTTATCGGTTTAATTCGTTTCGCTTCATTGTTTTCTTTAACCAAAGAATACCATTAGATTTAATACGAGTATTCGTATTTCCTCATCCTTCACCATCTAAGATGCTTCTAAGATGCTCCTTGAAAGTTTTGAGGAAGCGTTTCGCATCTTCAGATTTAGTGCGTCTTCTAAATTCTCTAGCTATGAGGGCTATCAGCCCCGGCTGTGAAACGGCTTCTAGCATGGCTAGAAGCTTTAAAGCGGCTAGCCTCCTATAGAATTGAAAGTTTACGATGGATCCTCCATGTCTCTCATAGGAGTCTAAGAATGCTTCTGACAGCTTCTGACGAGTTCTCCCAGATATTTTATCGTCGAAATCTAGGAAGTTGAAAGTGTATGCTACGTCGAAAGTAGGCTCAGCTATTTCCGCGCCTTCCCAATCGATCACGTAGGCTTTATTGCTGCTGTAGACTATGTTGTCGAAGCCGTAGTCGCCGTGGATCAACCTCAACCTAGCTTCAACCCGGCTATCTTCAAGATTTCTCGCATAGTTAAAAAGATCTGCGAAAATCATGGGATTTTTCAGCGTAGTTAACATGGATATGATCATCAATGCTTTAACCTCATTCAAATCGCCTGTGGGATAGCCTTTCTTAATCTTTAAAACATCTCCAATCTCACCTGGAGTTATACTGTGAATGCCCACTAGTGATTTAGCCGCAGCGTCAATAAACGCATAATCATCCGCAATGGGGGAATGCTGAATCTTCTCCATTATTATAAATGGTTTACCCAAAACCTTCCCGCTCTTATCAAAACCGTAAACTTTTGGAACAGGCACATTCTTGCCGTGTAGTATGCTTAGAATTTTAAACTCTTTAAAAGCCTTCTTCCCATTGCCTGGATAGACTCGGAGGATGAGCTCTCCAGTAAACCCATCATCGGCTTCAACCTTAAGGAGATATATTGCGTTGCTTAATCCCTGCTTCTCACAGAGTTTTAACTCTACAATTTTAGCATAGCCTGACGTCAGCTCTTTAAGATTTATGGAGTTTAGGTAATCTTGCAGTCTGAATGCTAGTTTAGAATAGCCCATGTCAATGTCTTTAGAGGAGTCTAATCCCGGTATTTCCTCTTTTCCTCCCAAATATTCTTGATAGCTTCTATATTTTCACCCTTATATTTTAAGTGATGCCCTTGAAGCCATAATAACATTCATGCGCATAATAATACGCGTGAGGTATGAATATGAAAACTAAATATTTTAAATGATACTGTCAAGTTAAGGGATCATGCTTATAAGGTGAATTTATAAGTGTATAGGCTTAACTTGACAATATCTTTTAAATCACCTCAAAGAATAAATTTTCTTTCTTCACTACTTTTAGATGACGCATCATATGAGGAAGACGCTTATACTTAAGGTTGACGGCGAAAATCCTGAGGGAGAAAAGATAGATTTAGCAGCGGAGGCCATACGTCGAGGTGGACTCGTGGCCTTTCCAACAGAGACGGTTTACGGTTTAGGCGCCGACGCCCTAAACCCGAAGGCCGTCAGGGAAATCTACACTGTTAAAATGAGGCCCCTTGACAACCCGATAATAGTGCATGTAGCCGACAAAAATGATATTTATAGGCTTGCTGAATCAGTTCCTAAATGCGCTGAGAAACTGATGGATCTCTTCTGGCCTGGACCATTAACATTGGTTCTTAAAGCATCAAGGATCATGCCGAAAGTGACAACGGGCGGATTGGACACCGTGGCCATAAGGATGCCGAAACATAAGGTTGCATTAGCCCTAATAAAAGCTTCGGAAACCCCAATTGCGGCCCCAAGCGCCAACCTGTCCGGTAGGCCAAGCCCAACAATAGCTGAACATGTTATACAGGACCTTTATGGGCGAATAGACGTCATAATCGACGCTGGACCAACAAATATAGGCGTTGAATCAACAGTTCTGGATCTGACAAGCGATCCGCCGCAAATCCTAAGGCCCGGCGGAGCAACATACGAGGATCTGAGGAACGCGCTGGGCAAAGTTGACATTCACCCATCAGCCCTGGCGAAAAGCGAGTTTCCCATTGAACGCGCCAGCTCGCCCGGGATGAAACATAAGCATTATGCGCCTAAAGCCGAGATGATTCTGGTTGAGGGCAACCTCAACCTCATCGTTGGGAAGATTAGGGAGCTGGCTGAGCACTACGCTAAAGCGGGAAGAAAGGTGGGCATACTGGCCACGGATGAGAGCGCGCCGAAATACAAGGTCGGGGTCATAAAATCCCTAGGTAACCGAAGAGACCTTTCATTAGCCGCCAAAAACCTTTTTAAAACCCTCAGGGAGTTCGATGAGGAGGGGGTTGACCTAATAATCGCCGAGGGCCTTCCGCAGGAGGGCTTAGGGCTTGCCATAATGAATAGGCTTAGGAGGGCTGCGGGCTACAACATAATTACTTTAGGCTAAAATTAAATTTGAAGGCGGAGCGGTTTTGAAGTCGGCGGAAATCATCTTACGGGCGGATTCCTGAATCTTAAGCACGGTGTTGAAGCCCAGGTTCGTCTTCTCCATGATCTCAAGCGGCGGGGTGACTGCAACAGCCTCTATCATTGTGTAGCCCGCGGTCCTAAGATTAGTCGCTATTGCCGGTCCATCGCCATCTAGGGATTCCAGATCTTCCATTATCAGTAGGTCTCCCACTCAAAATTTTTTCTGGAAATTGTTTTCCAGCAGTCCCAGCATAGGGGGATGCGTTCACCCCTATATATTATGTATAAAGCTATGTCCGTACTTTTGCAGTCGCCATTCCACGGGTTTGAGCACTTCTCCAACCCGAGGCCTGCGCTAATAGACGCGGTCCCTTCGGATTTAGGCTTATTCTTAAGTTTAACCATCCCCCTACGCCAATACCTAATTCGTCTAGGAGATATTTAAGGAGTATGTGAAAGATTATGTGGGGGGAGGGGGTCCCCCTCCTAGTCTATCAGGGGAAATTTTCGCTCCACGCATTTTATGGAGGAAACCCATCAGCTCTCTAACAACTTCGTTTTCAAGGTTTATCTCGTAGGTTTTCGGCTTAAACTTGTTTTCCTTAACCCAGCCTAAATCAACTAATGTTTTAAGCCGCCTATCCACCGATGGGGTTCTAAGCCCTGTTAACTTAGCCAGAGAGTACTTCGTGAAGGCCTTATTAGGGTTTAAGATTAAATATAGCAGAACCCTAAATCCCCTGCCGCATCCTAAGCCCAGCTCCAGCTCACCCCACACGGTTTTCTCCTTCTCTTTCCCCCTCATATTATCATCCGCTTAATGGCCCAAGCTGCTTCAGCAAATTGTTTAAGAATTTCTCCAGGTCTACTAGGGCTGCACCTGATATCCCGATCTCCATCAGAGATTTCATGTCAACTATTCCGCGATATATGAGGTCTTGGATAAGCCTCTCGAAATCTTCAGCAGGCTTAGCGTTATATTCATCGCATACGACGCTGTAGAGCTTCCGCAGTTCCCTTAGGCTTATATAGGCAGATCCGCTCGACTTCAGCCCTCTTACAAGGGCGAGAAGAGCGAGTCTACCATCCCTATCTAGGCTCATCACATCCTCAGCTGTTATCGTAGGGTTTATCTCGCTATAAACCCTCCTCACATGCTCTGGGAGAACCCTGCTTGAACCAGAGTTCTCAGCTAAAACGCCGGAGTAGTAGAGGAGCTCCAGCCCAACCCTGATGTCCCCATTAACCGGCGGGTTAGCGGTTATATCGCTTATAAGATCAAGCGTCTCATCGGCAACCGCGCGCGGCTGAAAGGCCCCGTCGACCCTATCTTCGAGTATATCCCTAATCTGCCCGCTCGTGTATCTGGGAAACTCTATTATGCCGATGCCGAGGGTTGATTTTTCACCAGGCTCGAGGAGATCATGCCACTTAAGGGAACGCGCAATAAATATCTCGCCGACTATAGGCGTCGGCTCGCCGGGTCGAGCTTCAGTTATGCGCGTTAAATCATATATTATGTGCTCCCTGGGGTTCATCTGAACAAAATAATCTATTTCATCAAAAGTGATGATTAGGAACGTATCCTCAAACCTTAAGTACTCAACGAGCTGCCTGAGCATTTCCTCAGGGCTTAGGCTCCTGGTTGATATCTTTGAGGCAGCCTTCCTCACAAGGTTCCCGTAAAGAACGTAGCGTGTAACACCGTCAACTTTACAGTTCATGTAGACGTGCTGCAGTTTAACGCCTTCCCGCTTAGCCCTCTCAGCGATTAATTCGCCGAACCTTATGGTTGTGCATGTTTTACCAGTTCCGGTGGCGCCAACAATCTGGGTGAACCTTGGATAGGCGTTCCATATGTTCTTAAGCATGTCGCCGTAGATTGAAAGCAGAAGGCTTATTTGCTGATCCCTATGCGGCAGGCGCTTAGGAATATAATACGGCGAAAGCCTATTCTTATCCTTGAATATTAACGACCTGGACAAATTTTGCACCTAAAAAATTATGGAAGAACAGCCCTATAAAAATATAGACACGGTTGAGTTGGGAGAAGCTCCGGTTAAGCGCTTAAGGGATCTCTCAAACCTTCGCTAAAGCGGCTCGATGGGCTTCACATTACCCACAACTGGCTTAGGCCTCTTAACCGGTGCACACCATTTGGCGGAGTTGCTGATGACCCTTAAAACGTTTTGGTTATAATACGTTGGGTAGGTTTCATGCCCAGGCCTAAAGTAGAAGATTTTGCCCAGCCCCCTGTAGAAGCAGCATCCGCTTCTGAAGACTTCACCGCCCTTAAACCAGCTTATGAATACGAGCTCATCTGGGTTAGGTATGCCAAAGGGTTCACCGTACATCTCTTCATGTTCAATCTCGAAATAGTCGCCTAGCCCCTCCGCAATCGGATGCCCGCTGGCTACAACCCATATCCTCTCCTTCTCCCCAGCCTCCCTCCACCTGAGATCGCATATTGTTCCCATTAGGCGCCTAAATATTTTCGAGAAGTGCCCAGAGTGGAGAACTATCAGCCCCATACCGTCGAAGATGACTCTCCTATATACTCGATCGACAACAGCGTCGCTCACCCTCTCATGCGCAGCGTGCCCCCACCATATTAGCACATCGGTGCCGTTGAGAACATCCTCGCTTAAGCCATGCTCCGGCTCATCCAACGTGGCTGTCCTGACATTGAATCCCTGCTCGCGCAGATACCTAGCGATGACGGCATGAATCCCATCGGGATATATCTCGGCGACTCTTCGATCTTCCTTCTCATGGATGAACTCGTTCCAAACAGTTACATTTATCTTTTCAGCCATACGGCATCACGCACTAAAATAAAACGAACCTGTAAATAACATTTTTCTAAATGCATGACCTGCCTAGCTGGAAAGGGGCTTATTCCAATTTAGCCACAATCATCAGTATGCCTAAAAAAACCAGTATTGCTCCAACCGCGATGGAGAATGTTCCAACAGCCCCTAAATCCTTGATGTAAATGTTTGAATTATAGGCTAATATTGCGCCAACGATTAGTAGAATTAGCCCGGAAATCTTCTCTATAAACACTAGGCTTAAAGCCGTTGAACTTTTTCCTTTACTCAACTCCTCCACCAACCTAGGCCGGTTAAAAATTTACCTAGTAAATGTAAATAAATTTTCGCTTTATTCCCCCTAGTCACCCACCTCTTTAAGCCTCTGAGGCAGATACGCGTCCACTATATGGGTTAACCCATACCTTGAAAAGGCCTCAAGCTCACATTTCCTCTGATTTTTCATGAACAAGTTTATCTCCCTCTGCCATATTTCACCCTTATACCTTGGGTCGCGCATCAACTCATGTAAGCGCTTGATATCCACATCCTCAAGCTTATCGTTCGGCAGCTTATAGCTCACTATGTCTGAAGCCCATACCCCAGCCCACTTCGCATCCGGGGTGGTAAGCTCCTTAACATGCGCCGCATTCGCTGAGCCTGAGATGATCACCATGGCTATGTGCATTCCCCATGGATCAGCATCGGTGAATATGTAAACCGGTAAGCCTAGCTCCTGATTTAATCTCCGAATGAAATATCTTGTTGAACGCGGGGCCTGCCCCCTCAAAAATACAAGTATTGCGTTAAATTTCTCATGAACCCTCTCCTCAATAAACCTTGTGAACAAACCGCCCTTCTCAATGGCTATAACCTTATCGGCGCTGGTCTCTACGAAATCCGCTGACGTTAAGGCCGGCCCTATCATGACACCGTCGGGATGGGATGTTAGGTTCAGACGCTTACCTTCATAGTTTGGAACAGTATACTCTATTGTCAGGTCGCCGAAGACCGCTGAGCTCTCCTCCGGAAAAACATTGAAGTCCTCCCTGGTGTAGCCTAAAACAGTCTCTAAATCCGTTATTATGCTGTCAGATTCATCCTGATCCTGAAAGGAGATGTCGTATGCCTGGGCTGAGTAGAATACATCCCTCAAGGTTGATGTCTTCTGATTCATCGTAAGCTCATGTGTGAAGTAAGCCATCCAAACGAGATGCGTGAAGGGTCTTAAATGCCTAATGTTACCCGCGCTCCTCCTCACGGTTTTGTTGCCAAGCACGTACTGCCTAAGATCCGGATTATAAAATATGTTCTCTATGGATCTGCTGGGCATTGTTATCTGCGGGAAAGACCCCTTCTCAATCTGTTCGCAGAGTTCACGTCCAAACCTCTCAAGCTTTAAGAGAACATCCTTCCTTTTCTCCCTGGATTTCATGGCGCTACTCCCCCTCAAGCCTCCTCAGCCTCCTTAAAAGCTCATCCACACTGGGTGCATCTCTACCAGCAAGCTTGGCTGAAAACTCAGCTATTTTCGGCAGATACTTTGCGAATATGGATAGGCGGGCCTTTTCACGTTTAGCCTTCTCCTTCTTAGAGAGGTAAATCTCAAGTTGGCGGGCCACCTCCCTAATCCCGTTAAGTATCTCTCTGCTAACCTCAGGTCTATCAGCAATCATCTCCTTACCAACGGTTTTCCAGGGAATTTTAGTGCTGCATATGTGGACTAGAACCGCGAATGGCATGCCCGGCGCCAACCCGTAATTCCTCCAATTAATCGACTTAACAATTTTCCAGCTCACATCGCCCGATTCATCATAAATCAGCGGTATCTTGTTAGCAAACCTGTAAAGCAATATGTCCTCGCTTGCAGGGATTTTCCCCCCATAGGCTATTCCAACCTCGATTATGAAGGGGTGACCTGAGTAGGCTGAAGGCTTACGCTGGGAAACCGCCACAAACTCAGGCTCCAGCTCCTTAAGAACGCCGACCTTAAGGAGGTCCTCACCTAACGGCGAGAGGCATCCTGCATCCGGGGGGAGAAACTCCTCGAAACTTTTCATCGCCTGCACAAGGTTCACGATCTCCTCGGGTTTAAGCTTCTTCGGATCGGCATCCTCTGGGAAACCAGCGAATCTAAGGAAGCTTTTAGCTATACTCTTACCAACCCTGTGGAAGTGCTTCTGCATAAAGTCAAGCAGCGTTTTACAGTTTGTTACACGTATTATCCTATACATTGTTTCAACATCTATACCATGCGGATGCGGTAAAGTTTCCTTCGGCTGCGGTGGTAGAACCGAAACCGTCCTCTCAAACTTATATAGTCTCCCCCTGGGGTCAACAAATGTTATGCTCGCATAAGGATTAACTATCGCTGTTTGCTTCAAATACTCTAAGATTTTAGGCATGGCCTTATAGTAGTCTCCTTCAATATAGACCTCGACGATTGTCCCATGCCATTTATTCTCATTCTCACGTACTCTCCTATCCAGGATGACCGGACGGTTCCGCTCTATATCTATCATTAAAGTGTACTCGTAAATTTTAGATGCTCCAGTGCTCGATATTACCTTAACAGGCTTATTCGTCGTTATCTGCCCATAGAGAATCGTCATTGTTCCTCCAAGGCCGAATGTTCCACGGGACTGCTTCAGCTTATACTTTGAGCTGAAGAGAAATTGGCAGAAGGCTAATGGAACGAAATCCGCCGGTATCCCGGAACCATTATCCTCAATCCTTAAAACATAAAGGTTTTCATTCTTCTCATTTACGAAGGATAGACGTATGTAAATATCCGGCAGGATCCCTAAGGGTTCAGAGGCGTCAAGCGAGTTTTCAACAAGTTCCCTTATTGCTGAGAATATCGCCCTAACTGGGTTTGCGAAGCCCGCTATCTCCCTATTCCTATAAAAGAAGTCGGCAGGGCTTATCTCCTGGAATACTTGGCTTATTGTCCCACGCCCCTCTTAAAAGCAATATTTAATCTATCCACATAATAAGATGAAAATAAATATGTTCCTATCATGCTCATTCATGCCCGGGTAATAGTGAGCCTCCCTCCCAGAGCTCAAGGCGCCTCCTCTTAAGCTCCTGCCTCTTTCTCTGGAGAAACTTGTAAACAGTTGAGTGCGTGCTCCCGCCTATTATGAGGTTCACTGCCTCACGGGCCACGCCGACCTGTTCAGCGTCCCCTATTATTGCAACAGTATGCCCATAAACTGAAACCATGGTCCCGCTCATCTCCTCAATTATCTCCCTTGTTCTCCCATCTCTTCCAATTATTCTGCCCTTAACCCGCCTGAGCTCAGCCTCCGATTTACCAAGTATATCCCTTAAATCTATTATTTCAAGCATGTAATCTTCATCTTCTAGGAGCTTAAATGCCCGCTCCGGCGAGAAACCCCTGCCAATAGCCATAACGGCATCTCTAGCCCTAAATATCACAGTTGGGTCCTCAGATTTCTCCTTTAAAGTTATGGTTACATCCCCGGTTTCGCTGTCAATGTCAAGTTTCACCCCGAGTTTCTCCTCTATATGGTTCTTCACGCTTCCATTTACGCCTATTAGAACGCCTATTCTTTCCTTCGGTATCTTAACGAATAGCTGCGCCACCGGTTATCACCCTATATGCCTCTTCAACCCTAACAACATTTACACCCAGCTTCTCAAAATAACGATTTATATTTTCAATATCCCTCATCAGAAATTGGCCTGCGTTAGGATGCTTAATTGAAACAGCCTGGGAAAAATCAAAGAGGACGGGGCGCCCCCTAAAAACCATAATGTTATATTCGCTTAGGTCTCCATGCACGAGCTCAGCGCTCCTGTACAGCCTCTTAATATGCAGAAGAATATTCCGATAAGTCCTCTCCGGACTCTTAAGCTCAACCTCCCTAAGCAGGGGGGCGCTGACGCCGTTTTTACCTATAAACTCCATTAGAAGCACATTGTTCTTTACGGTTATGGGCCTGGGAACCCTAACCCCTGCATCATACGCAGACTTTAAATTTTTAAATTCCTTCTGAGCCCACAAATAAACCAGGCTCCTCAAATTCTTTCTAACATTTTCAAATCTTGGGTCGCCGAGAATATACGGCAGCCTCCCCCTTCTAAACTCGGCTGAAACAGTTAAAAATATTTTTATGGCGATTTCCTCACCAGCTGAGTCTATGCCCCAATATATGCGCGACTCCTTCCCGGAGTCCACCACGCCGTAAATCTCCTTTATTTCACCACCATTCATGAAGTCATATATCGTCATGAGGGTTGACTTATCAAAAACCTCCTCAAGAACCGCCATCTCAGATGAGCGGTCTTTGATCAGCATCCTATCCCTCTTCTCCATCTTCTTAATTTTCTCCGCTACCTTAGCCCCTAACTCTTCTTCGGCTGTTATGCTTCTCTTTCCGCCCAGATCGCTCTTCTCCCCTTTTACTTTAGCGCTGCCCATATTAGCAGATTTACTGCCCATATTAGCAGATTTAATGTATATCACCCTATTTAATGTTCTCTTAAACAGGATTGCGGGAGAAGCGCGAGTCAGCGTCCGCTGAAAAAGAACATCCGCTTATTAAATAAATTTGGAAGTATTAACGCATCAAATAGTTGTTGCGCCGGAACTGGAAAAGGTCCATTAAGCTATTAAATCCTCCTTGTCAGCATACATGGAAATGCGGGATCATCCTAAACTGTTCTTCTTGCACCGCAATTTGGACAGACAGTTTCGGTTTGAGGAAATAGGGTTCCGCAATATTTGCATGGAATCATCACCACTTCACGGATTACCTCCCTCTCTTTAATGACAGGCGCGGCTGACGGTTGGGCCACTTGCACCTCCAATGTTTGGCTTGTAGCATCCGGCCTGCCCTTAACGGCGATCACGCCCTTAATTGACCATGTAACCCTCCTGTCGATGCTTTTAAGCGTCGGCTTCAACGTAACCGGAATCTCTACGCTGAACGGAAATTTTCCGGTGAAACCTTTTGATATATGCATTGGCCCGCTAAGGCTTGACTTTGCAGAATAAAGCGTCGCTGACTCCCAAGTCTCCCTAGTGACTTCGCGCTTCAGCGTTGCATCGTAAACAGACTTAAAAACCTTCGCTGACTCAACGCATTGGAGTTCGCATCTTACATCGTCAGCGTCAAAGTCTTCAGAGGAGGATACTGCCAGCTCGCCCTCAACTTTCTCGCCTAAAAAATATGTGCCCTTGTTAAGTTTCAAAACTAGGCTAACCCTAGGCGGCATAACCTTCTCAACCATCTTTCTTAGGAATGCCAAATGGTCATCTCCCTAATAGCCTATCCAATTCTCAGCATTTATTTTTTGAAGAATCTCCAGAAATAATTTATGCTTTCCGCCAAATACATTTATAAAAATTTTTAAGAAGATATGAGCATATTGAATTTGGAGGGGGTTCCTATGAAGATTTCTTTCACCACTTTGGGATGCCCCAGTTGGGATCTGAACAGGATAGTTGAGAATGCAGCCAATATGGGTTTCGACGCTGTTGATTTTAGAGGTTTACTTGAAGATATGGATATAACTAGGCGGCCTGAGTTCACAACTGATCTTAACAAAACAAAGAAGCTGTTTGCCGATTACGGCGTCGCAGTTTCCGGAATATCCATCTCCGCCCGGTTTGCCGTTGTAGATCCATCGGAAAGGATGGAGCAGTTTGATGAGGCGAGGCGCAACATGGCTCTTGCCGCTGAACTAAATGCGCCAGTGGTCCGCATATACGGCGGTAAGATACCGAAAGGCTACACTACTGAAACAATCATGCCGGTGATCATGCGGAATCTACGTGAAATTGGAGATGAAGCTGAAGATTACGATGTCACGCTGGCGTTAGAGACTCATGATGACTGGATTGACTCATCGCTTTGTGCTAGGCTAATGAGGGAGGTAAATCATAAGCGTGTCCGCATACTCTGGGATCTGCATCATCCATATCGCATGAAGGGTGAACCTCCGGAGGTAACATACAGTAATCTGGCACCCTACATTGTTAATGTTCACGTGAAGGATTCAATAGTGGACGATGAGGGAAGAGCGAGATACGTCTTGCTGGGGGAGGGAACAGTGCCGATAAGGAAGATGCTCAGCATGCTGATCGAGGGAGGCTATAGAGGATACGCCACATTAGAGTGGGAAAAAAGGTGGCACCCGTACCTGCCTGACCCTGAAATAGTATTTCCACAATACGTGCAAAAAATGCGTGATTGGCTAGGTGAACATATGGGAAGAGGCTGCTAAAATAAGCCGCTTATATCATGCGTCAAATTCCCTATTTAAGTTTAAGAGTAGGCTCATTCTCTCCATTCAACTAGCAATATATGAACCTCTATCTCTATAGGTATTCATATATCCCTTAAGCTTTCTGACATCGTGGATTGTTGATCAAAAGCGATGATGTGGCTTCAATAAAACTGGAGGAGTTGCAGGGAGTAAAATATAAGGAAAGAGGCGTAATCGGTAAGACTAGAATCTTGGAAGTTCATGGTAAAACGCTTATACAACTTGAAGGTTCTCCAGCTGAAATGAAAGCATTGTATCAGCAAATTCTACAATTTATTTAAAAAGGCGACCAAAATTGAGATTGGACGATGCAAAAGTTGAGGTGCTAGAGCGCATCAGCAAGATGGTGGGCGCCAGAATTTCAGAAAATGATTTAACATTTTTTTCAAAAACAGGCGTTGACATCTCTAGCTCAAACTCTGAGACAGCTCATCATAATAAAACAAATGCTTATGATAGAAAAAACGAGGCAAAACAGCCTAGCATTTCGCATGGTTAAAAGTTTGAGAAAAAACAAAGAAAATGACGAAATATCAAACTATCTCAGACAGATAGATGAGTTGCAAAAACTGTTAAACAACAAAATAGAAGAGTTAGCAAACAACATCATTGAAGAACAACAGAAATCAGTAACAATGGGCGAGGAACAGATTGTTAAAAAAAGCGCGGTTATAAAGGTTATACAGCCACTTCAATGCACAAACTGCGGAGCAGGATTAAAGATCGTTTCATCCAATCTGGCAGAATGTGAATACTGCGGAATGAAATATACCATGGCAAATTACCTAAACATGTTACGGACAACAATTCAAAAAACTTAGTCAAGCCTTTTAACTGTAACACATGTAAACTGTCTCATTGACTATTTACAATTTCCTTGTCAATTAAGTTGTGGTGTTCGTATATATTAACTGTAACTGTAAAGGCGTATAAAAGTTAAGGTTATGTTAAATATTTAGTAGGAACTCATCTCTAAATTATTTAAGTCTTTCTTGATTATGTTTTGGTATGGAGTTTCTTGAGCTTTCTGATGGTGAGTGGGAGTTCATTAGGCCTTTGCTGCCTCCTAAGGCTAGGGTTGGCAGGCTCTGGGGCTGATGATGGGAGGATAATAAACGGCATTCTATACGTCTTGACTACTGGATGCCGATGGATGGATATGCTTATTCGCTATGGCTCATATAAGGCTGCTTGGAGGAGGCTTAGGCGCTGGCAGGGGGAGGGCGTATGGGATAGGATATTCAGGGCCTTAGCATCTGTGAGGGAGCATGGTAGGGTATGCGTTGATAGCTCGACTGTGGAGGCTAAAAGGGGGAGAAATGATAGGATATGATGGCTTCAAGCATAGGAAGGGCTCAAAGATACATGTATGTGTAGATGAGTATTCTATGCCTCTAAGAATAGCTTTGGGTGCTGGAAATGAGCATGATTCAAAGCGGTTCGATGAGCTATTGGATGGCTTAGAGGAGGCTCCGAAGGAGCTTTACGCTGACTCAGCATATGATGCCGAAGCAATAAGATATAGGCTATCGTTAATGAATGTGGAGGCAAACATACCCGTAAACCCAAGGAACGGTAGGAAGCCCATACAATACGACATCGAAACCTAAACCTATAGGAGGATGAGGTCTGCAGTTGAGAGGTTCTACGGGTGGCTCAAAAGCTTCAGAAGAATAATCGTAAGGTATGAGAGGCTGGCGGCAATATACAAAGCCCTCATAACCATAGCATGCATAACAATACACTTAAAATATAGAATTTAGAGATGAGTTCTCTGTTAATTCATGTTTTTAGGTTTAATCATGAACCCACATTATCTTTGCCGGTTATTTCCACACTTGCCCATCGCCGTTATTTGTTTCGATCGTGGAAGATAAGGTTAAATGATGCGGCCTCCAATATTTTTGTTTGAGTTGGGAGGCCAAATTATTGGATTACTCATTAGTTACGGAAGCCTATGAGAAGATTGAGAGTACAACTAAAAGGCTTGAGATGACAGATTACCTAGTTGACTTTTTCAAGAAGACCCCTAAAGATGCGATTGATAAGATTGTTTATTTAACTCAGGGGAAACTCTACCCGGATTTCGTGGGTATAGAGCTCGGTATGGCGGAAAAGCTCGCAGTAAGGGCTGTTGCTAAAGCTACCGGTCGAAGCGAGAAGGAAATCGAGGAAGATCTTGCAAAAACTGGCGATATAGGTGAAACAGCTCAAAGGTTTCTTGAGAAGAAGCGCCAAATATCGTTTTTCCGAGTGCCGCTTACTGTTGAGAGAGTCTATCAAACACTTGACAAAATAGCTAGAGCTACCGGCGAGGGATCGATGGATTTAAAAGTGAATCTGTTAGCGGGGATTCTAGCAGACGCAACGCCTAAAGACGCAAAATATATACTCAGAACCGTTACTGGAAAACTCCGCCTTGGAATAGCCGACATGACTGTTTTGGACGCTTTGGCCATAGCTTATGGCGGAGGCAAGGAAGCAAGAGATATCATAGAGAGGGCGTACAATATATCTTCAGATCTAGGGAGAGTTGCGAGAGAACTCGCTGAAGGCGGCATTGAAACGCTTAAAAACTTTAAGATCACTCTTGGCAATCCAATTAGACCTATGCTGGCTGAAAGACTTAGCTCACCGGCAGAGATACTTGAGAAGCTTGGCGGCAAATGCATCGCCGAGTACAAATATGACGGTGAAAGGATACAGGCCCATAAGGATGGGGACAAAGTGGTATTGTTCTCGAGGAGACTTGAGGATGTGACCGAGCAATATCCAGACGCTGTCGAATTAATTAAGACCCACGTTAAACTTGAGGAGGCAATTGTTGAAGCTGAATGTGTTGCCGTAAACCTAGACTCAGGCGAAATGATGCCTTTCCAAGAGCTTATGCATAGAAGGCGCAAATACGGGATCGAGAAGGCTATAAATGAATATCCTATTTCGCTTTTCATGTTCGACGTCCTTTATGTTGATGGAAGAGATTTAACATTGGAACCTTATCCGGCCAGGCATAAAATCCTCGAAGAAATAATTCAACAAAGCGACAGAGTTCAGTTAGCTAAATACCTAATAGTAGATAACATTGATGACTTGGAGAAATTTTTCGAAGAGGCTGTTGAAGCCGGATGTGAAGGACTGGTTTGTAAGTCGCTTAATAGTGACGCTGTATATCAGGCGGGCGCAAGAGGCTGGCTATGGATAAAATATAAACGGGACTATAAGAGCGAGATGATAGACACGGTTGACTTAGTTGTGGTTGGAGCCTTTCACGGTAGAGGAAGAAGAGCTGGGACCTATGGCGCATTGCTACTGGCAATCTATAACCATGAGAATGACACGTTTGAAACGATATGTAAGTGCGGATCCGGCTTCACCGATGAAGATCTGAAAAACCTGCCGAAGATGCTTGAACCATATAAAATTGATCATAAGCATCCGAGGGTTAATTCAAACCTTGAAGCGGACATATGGTTCCTGCCGAAAATGGTTATAGAAGTTATCGGAGCTGAAATAACCCTGAGCCCAATACACACATGCGCAAGAGATGTGATAAGGAAAGGAAGCGGTTTGGCAATAAGGTTCCCAAGATTCACAGGGAAATATCGCACTGATAAATCTGCTGAAGATGCAACTACAATTGATGAAATAATAGAAATGTACAAGAAACAGCTAAAGAAAATAGAAGCTGAATAGGAAAATTTAAAATTCGCCAAGCCGGGTCTAAGCCTTAGGCGCTGTCCGGCCCGTTTAAGCAAAGTCTTTATCGCGCGCTAATCTTCAGCCGTTTTGATCAGCGCGCTCTTCGCTTAAACGCGACGCCTAAAGCGTACTCCCTGGCTTGGCAGGGAGTAAATTTGTTTGCTTTTCTATATAAGACTTTTGCACAAATTTTTAAGTTTAAAAACTTAATATTTTTTGAGTGATGGATGTTGGAGCGTTCCATAGAGAAGTTTGAGGATGATTTGAATCTTACTGTAAAGAGGCTTTGTAGTGGTGAAAGCGAAAAGATTTGTCAGCATATTATGAGATTAAGAGATAAGCTTATACTTCTTTATAAGAAA
This sequence comes from uncultured archaeon, assembly GCA_938091805.1. Lineage (GTDB taxonomy): Archaea > Thermoproteota > Bathyarchaeia > Bathyarchaeales > DTEX01 > DTEX01. The sequence goes on from CALKGV010000071.1 coordinate 24,479, forward strand.
AATGTTGTTAAAATCAATCATTCTGTCATGGAGCTGATTTGCGCCAAATATCTCATTCTAAGCGGTTATTATGTTGATTTAGAGTACGTTTTAGATAGCATATCATGCGACATATATGCCTTAAAAGGGCTAGGCAGCTTAATCGTTGAGGTTGAAACCGGCTATGTTCCACCGGAGCACGCTACTGACCCTATAACTTACTGCAAAGCCAGGATAGCTAGTAAGATAACAAGGTATAGTGGCTATGCTGAAAAATTTGCCCTGGCAACCCCGCCATATTATACTTTGTGGTTTCCTTCAACCCTAGTTAAGCCTCCGCGTTACAGGGCGATGAGCGAGATTAAGGAGATTAAAGCGCTTTGTGATCTCTATTACAGCAATCCGCCTGTTAGCCTAGAGGAGATAAGAAACGCCCGTCTGCACGCAATATACATTCTTGACGTTGACAAGGGTGTTGTTAGAGAAACCGATCCTAACACTTATTTAGAGAGATCGCAGCAATTTTGTGAATGGTGATGGCTTGAGGAAAACCACGTTATTAATACTTTCCTGTATAATTGTAACCTTGCTATGTTGGAATTTAAACGAGAATTCGCTGGCGGATTATCTATCTTTCAGTAATGAAAATCTTAGAAGAGGATATTTCTGGGTCATCATAACAGCCTTATTTGTACATGCTAATCCACCCCATCTGGTTGGAAACATGCTTTTTCTATATGCTTTTGGGCGAACATTAGAGGAGGAAATTGGATCAACTAAAACCATGCTAGCTTTCTTTTTAGGCGGAGCCCTATCCTTCATTTTAAGCGCATTTTTCTACAAAATTAACGTGCGAATGATTGGCGCCTCAGCGGCAATCTTCACCCTCGTATCAATAACAATGGCTATTAAGCCGCTTAAGTTCTCCTGGCTCTTCCTCATGCCTTTGGGACTAGTGGCCATGATCTACTTCGTATATAATATTTTTGCAATTGCATATCCGGGCTTCGGCGGGGCGGGCATAGGTTACTTAGGGCATGTAATAGGCTTCCTAATAGGCGTGCCCCTTGGAGTATTCTGGAGTCGTGGAAAATGGAAAAGAAATATTTTGATCTCAATCATCATGCTCGTCTTATACATAATCCTAGTGAATGCCGCCAGCATAATCCTTAAGATATAGGCGCAATGTATATCATGCCGCTTGAGCAAAAGATATTTCCATTTTTCCAAAAATGTTAAGAACTCATGAAATTCTATTTAATAAATAATAATATATTAACAGCAATCCAGAATGTCCCCTTTTAAATAAAATGTAAAGGTCCGATAGTTGGAGGGGATCACGATGAAGATTTACTTCGGAGTGTGCGGTATTGGACTAGGTCACGCTGGGCGCTGTGTGCCAATAGCGAATAGACTTAGAGAGAGGGGCGCTAAAATTTTATTTTCAACTTATCGTGATGCTGTAGAGTATATTAAAGAGGAGGGCTACCCTGTTGTTGAACCGCCCTCAATGGGCGCTATGGTTAAGCCTGATGGAACAATTGATTTTAGACAGACTGTCGTTAATCCCGGACCATTTCTCGCAGCCTTCACTTTCCTGAGGCAAGTTGAAACTGAAATTAGGTTTATGAGGTCATTTAAACCCGACGTTGTTGTCTCAGATTCCCGTGTTTCACCATTATTGGCTGCAAGAACTTTGGGAATCCCAAATTTATGCATTGTTAATCAATTTCAGATAATAATACCTAGGAAAAAAAGGCTCCTTAGGCTTGCGAAGATCGTTGATACGGGCGAATTGGCAATAATCGGGGGAATATGGGTTAACTGCACAGTTCCACTTCTAATTCCAGATTTTCCACCTCCATACACCATATCGACTGGAAACCTTAAGATGCCGAAGAGCTATTTCAAGCATGTGAGATTTGTCGGACCTATATTGCCAACATACCCAGAAGACCTTCCAAGCAAAGATGAAATTCGTGAATATCTTGGTTTTGAGAAGAATAAACCATTAATATTTGCGCCTATAAGCGGACCTATTAAAGAACGCGCTTACATAATTGAAGTTTTAAAGGGGATTTTCAAAGCATTTCCACCTGATTACCAGATCGTTATGTCCACTGGTAGCCCCAGCAATCCAGTCGAGGTTGTCAAATGTGGGCATTTCACTATTTACAATTGGATCCCAAACAGATTTGAATATTTAAAGGCATGCGACCTCGTGATATCTAGGGCTGGACATGGAACGCTTATGCAAAGCATACATTATGGAAAGCCCATGATATTAATACCGACACCAAGTCACACTGAGCAGACGAATAACGCCAAGAGAGCTCAAGAGATGGGCATAGCGGAAGTTATAGAGCAAAGTGGTGTGAATAGGGAAAACCTTCTAAAAACAGTTAATAAAGTTTTATTTGATGACTCCTATAAAAGGAATGTTGAAAAAATTCGAGAGAATACCGTAGAAATGAACGGTTTAAAAGTTATTGTTGATACAATAATAAATGTTGTCAAGGGAAACCAGGGGAAAAATTTGTCCTAGACTCTATGGACGTGGCGACTTAAGGTTTACCTCCTTAGGTTGTTGTAGTGGTATGTGAGCATGTCGCAGATTAGGTTCCAGCATTCTATGCTCCTACTCAATCTCATGCCCCCGTTATGTCTTAGGTTTACTGTTATGTTGTTGAAGAAGACCCGCCTGAAGAATGATTCAGCCGCAAGCATATTTCTGGATGGGTGACCTTCATGCACACAACCTCATTCCCATCAACATCTACGGCTGAGAAAACATAGTATTCTAGTCCGTTAGCCTTAACACATGCCTCATCAACAGCTAAACAAACACATAAGATGAATAGCAGAAACGAACTGCTAAAACCTTTGCCACGTCCCTCTATGTTCTTCATACCCTTTACGAACAGTATGTCTGCAGCTCCTCCATTAATAATCTCAGCGTATCTGTAGAGATCATATAGTACATACTCCCCATTTTTAATATCTGAATGTCAAGTGCTCTACAAAGCTTATTAGTCCCTCGGTATACGTTGCCAGCATCGGATCTTTTTCCAATGAAAATCTATTTTTCAATTTTAAAACCAATCTTTGAACTCATCTCAAAACTATTTAAGTCTTTCTTGATTATGCTTTGGTATGGAGTTTCTTGAGCTTTCTGATGGTGAGTGGGAGTTCATTAGGTCTTTGCTGCCTCCTAAGGCTAGGGTTGGTAGGCTCTGGGGCTGATGATAGGAGGATAATAAACGGCATTCTATACGTCTTGACTACCGGATGCCGATGGATGGATATGCCTATACGCTATGGCTCATATAAGACTGCTTGGAGGAGGC
>CALKGV010000072.1 GCA_938091805.1 uncultured archaeon
AATACGACATCGAAACCTATAGGAGGATGAGGTCTGCAGTTGAGAGGTTCTATGGATGGCTCAAAAGCTTCAGAAGAATAACCATAAGATATGAGAGGCTGGCAGCAATATACAAAGCCCTCATAACCATAGCATGTATAACAATACACTTAAGATATGGAATTTAGAGATGAGTTCTTAGTTAACATATAAGCCTTTCAATTTTTACAATTCTAACATCAGCTGAAATCCCAATTTCCGCTAAACCCATTTTTAAGAGAATTCGATGTATCTTTTCACCACAAAATTTCCCGTTAGCCGTATATCTTCCGAGGATGATCCAACCATGATTTTGAATATTCCCGGCTCAACTACGCGTTTCATGTGTTGATTTAGGAATGAAAGCTGCTCAAGTGTAAGCGTGAACTCAACCGTTTTTTCTTCACCGGGCTCTAAGGTTATCCGCTTGAATCCCTTAAGCTCCTTAACGGGTCTTGTTACGCTTGCAACAGCATCGTTTATGTATAATTGTGCAACTTCATCTCCTCTATATTTGCCTGCATTCTTAACCTTAAACCTTATAGTTAAAGTGTCTTTTTCCCCAGCTTCATTTGACGTTATTTCTAAGTCGCTGTATTCGAATTTTGTAAAACTTAATCCGTGCCCAAAGGGGAATAGAGGCGTATATGGGATATCCAAGTACTTAGATGTCCACCTATTTACTTGTGAGGGCGGACGCCCAGTGTTTTTATGATTATAATATATTGGCACCTGGCCAACTGTGCGTGGGAATGTTATGGGCAGTTTTCCACCTGGATTATAATCCCCAAATATCACGTCTGCTATGGCGTAGCCCGCTTGTATCCCGGGGAACCATGCCTCTATAATTGCGGGTATATGCTCCGCCGACCATTGAATTGACAAGGGTCTGCCGTTCATCAGGACTTCGATAACTTGAGCGCCAGCCTCGTATATTGCCTTTACTAAATCTTCTTGAACGCCTGGAAGGTCTAGAAATGCTCTGCACGCTGCCTCACCGCTCATTTCTCTTCCTTCACCAACAACAACTATAGCTACTTTACATTCCTTGGCAACTCTCAATGCCTCCTTAAACCCTTCAGTTGATGAACCTTCAACCTCGCAGCCTTTAGCGTAAAGAACTTTAGTTTTCGGGGAAACTTTGCTTTTAATTCCATCAAGAACTGTAACGACGTCTCTTGGATCGCCTAAGCATGACCATGGTCCCAGTGGTGCTTCCCGATCATCTGCAAGCGGACCTATAACCGCAACTGACTCTACGTTCTTGCTTATAGGAAGAAGGCTGCCTTCATTCTTAAGTAGAACGATTGATTTTTTGGCTATTTCAAGAGCAGCCTCAAGGTGCTCCCTGCACTTTATTACTTTTTTTGCATGCTCGGGGTCAACATATGGATGCTCAAATAAGCCTAGTTTAAATTTTATTTTAAGTATGCGTTTAACAGCCTCGTTTATTCTCTCCTCCGAGATTCTGCCTTCTTCAACCAGTTTTAGAAGAGCCTGGCGGTATACATCACCTTGCATATCCATGTCTACGCCAGCTTTGAGGGATTTTTCAGCAGCTTCAAAGATATTCTCCGCTATCCCATGATTGATAAGTTCCCCTATGGCGTTCCAGTCGCTTACAACGAAACCTTCAAAGCCCCATTCATCTCGAAGGATAGTTTTAAGCGTATAGGGATTGGCCGATGCGGGTATACCATTCAAGTCGTTGAATGCACTCATTATTGTTCCAGCGCCAGCTTCAACCGCTGCCCTAAAAGGCGGAAGGTAGATTTCTCTAAGCGTCCGCTCAGATATATCAACTGTGTTATAGTCTCTCCCACCTTCAGCACCGCCATAAGCCACGTAATGTTTCGGACAGGCAACTAGGGCATTTTGGTCAGATAGACTGGCTCCTTGATATCCTTCTACAAGAGCTCTTGCCATAACCGACCCTAAGTAGGGGTCTTCACCGGCTCCTTCAGCAACCCTGCCCCATCGTGGATCTCTCGCGATGTCAACCATGGGCGCGAATGTCCAATGAACTCCATCTGCGCGGGCTTCAGCCGCCGCTATCGAAGCTGCCCTACTTACAACTTCTGGGTCCCATGTGCTCGCTAATCCTAAAGGTATTGGGAAAATTGTTTTATAGCCGTGCAGTACATCTAAGCCGAACATTAATGGTATGCCGAGCCTTGATCCTTCAACCGCTATCTTTTGAACTCTATTCGTTTCCTTAGCGCCGAAAACATTTAAAAGGGATCCTACTCTTCCATCTCTGATCATTCCTTCATACTCTTTTGTAATACCGCTGTATTGGCACATTTGCCCAATTTTTTCCTCAAGCGTCATTCTGCTTAGAAGATCTTCAATCCTTCTATCAATCGGTTGGTTAGGGTCTAAATAAATGGGTTTTTTACTTTCGAAAGTTTCCAATCTTCTCTCCCTCAAATTATTTTTATAAACTTTTGAGCATAAAACATTTTTAATTGTTCGGGGACGCTGGAATTTAACATATGATTTATGAAAGCATGTGGAAATTCGTTTCTCATTATACTTAAATATTATGTCCACGTCTTCAGTATAAGGGGTGATGTTGTTGTGAGGAAGATTGCCTAACCATTCAGTGGCCTCACCACTTATGTACGTGGTAACTATGGACGGTTTAACAATACTTCACGCTTCAGATTCAGGTTTCACTTACTCTTTAGGAAGATTTGCTGGAAAAATTGATCTTGCAATATTGCCTATCGGCTCCCCATCCCATCGGTTTCCCCTTCAGAAGCCCTAAAAATGGCTAAGGCAGTATTACCGAAAAAAATGTTATGATGCGTGGATCATCAAGTGAATATTCAGGGTTTAGGAATCTTATGAATGAACTCATTGCAAAACCCTTAGATAAATGATTATGCAGGCTGTTTGTATGAATGCTGGGAAGTTTGATGCCAGCCTTTCATATCTTATGGTTATTCTCCTGAATGCTGTTAGCCATGCGAAGAATCTTTCAACGGCGCTCCTCATGCGCTTATATGCCTTAATTTTGAGCCTGTATGGTCTTCCACGCTTGGGATTGCGCCTATTCCTAGGG
>CALKGV010000073.1 GCA_938091805.1 uncultured archaeon
AATTGAAGAATCTGAAAAATAATGCGGCACGCATATATTTTTACGTTAAATTTCTCCGCTCATTATGGTCTTAATGTACTTTTTACTTATTTCGCAGAGCTGTTTGTCCTCTGTGACCAATATTAAACCGCTTTTAATGGCTTCGCTAATTTAGGATGCATCGTAATAGGTTAGGCCTTCTTTTACAGCTATTTCTAATATTTCTGACGCATCCCCCTAGTTTCCTGAAGACTTCCACTAAAGGATCCAACAGTACGTTGACAAAAGATTCAGGGGCTCATGAACCTGAAAAACTTAAAAAAGCTTTACGCTTACAGGGCTTCAGCTGAAAGGGCAATTTCGAGGCTTAAACTGCACTTAAGCCTAGAAAACCATAAGGTTAGAGGCTTAAGAAACATTCTGGCATACGCCTTACTATGCATAACAGCCATAAAACACGGAAAATCAGACAAAATAAGAGCGGCAGCAACCCTCAGATAAAATAAACAAGAAAACATCGATTTAGCAACATCCTAGCGCGCCTAAGGAAGGCCTACAATATGCTTCACTGTTCAAAAGTTGGAAGGCTTATGATTGTGCCTTCACTCGCAGCCTCGTGATAGCTTCGCCACTTCGGGACTAAATGGGCATTGGAATGTTAGCCTCTTTCAAGCTTGATGACAGAGCATTTATAATCGTCTCTTTCATACTAAACTTCCTAGGAATAGCTATGATCCTAGGCATACTCAAACTTGCCACATAATGAAAGGTGGAGGGGGGCTGTGCGCCTATGTTAGTGTTAAGCCTAGGGTTGTTAATTTTTTGAAGTGTTCGTCTTTTGTTTTCAAGGGTAGGTTGTGGGCTATGGCTGTTGCGGCTATGAGGAGGTCGGCGTCAGGCATTGGTTTGCCTTCTTCTTTGAGTTTGCCGTACAGGGTGCAGTAGGTTTCTATGGTTTTGTTATCTATGCTTAATAAAGTGAAGCTTTCCTCGAGGAGCCTCTTAACCTTAGGCCTTTTTCCAGCCTCCACTCCCCTCAATATTTCTATAAGCGTTATGGGCGAGATTGCCCCACCCTCATATTCCTTCTTCCTCAGCATTTCAATTATTATATCCGTGTCAAAGAGATTCATCTGAAAGTGAACCTCTCCCTAAACTCCCTGCTGGACTCCACAATGGCTTCAAGATCGTCTTCGCTAAGGGTTTTGATCAACTCCTCAAAAGCCCTTCTGCCCTTCAACCTCTGCGCCTCAGTGTACAGCCTTAAAATGAACTCGCCCCACTCCGCATCACCCTTAGCCTTCTCCAAAACCTTTTTGACATCAACAGGAACAGATATTGTTGCATATTTCGTCACTTATTATCACCATATAACTATGTAATTGCATAGTGATTTATATCTTTTCCGCATAATCCCCATTCCTTTTAGCCACGAAGGATATGATCTTCCCTCGACCCATAGGTAATGTAACCTCTACGATAGTGATTGCGGAAATAAGCGGAAAATTATCAAACAAGATTTTAGAGGGGAGAGAAACAATGCAGAGAAGAGAAACTGAATTTCATAAAAACATCAACATTTGTTATAGAGATCACCTTGGAGATAGCGAAGTTGGCGGGAGAAATAGATGTCGAGAGAAGAAAGATTATGAGGGGCTGGGGTTTATCCGATTCAATCATTCTCGCTACGGCTAGAAAAGAAAATGCAAAGGTTATAACCGGAGACAAACATTTCGCTGACTTGAAGGATGAAATAATCTTCATTTAAACTAAATAACTAAAAAGAGAAAACTGGATTCATGAAGGACAGAAAATTTACCATCGTATGCCTAATGAGTTTAGGTTAAAATCTTATTTCAAGAAAATGTAGGGGGCTTATTTGGAGTTTTTCGCCTTATATAATATTTTTCCCTTCTCAATAACCTCCATTATGAAGCGGTTTCCTCTGGCACGCATATCCTCAAATTCCTCTGGAGTATAGCCGATGGGCTCAATAGGTATCCCGAAGGTGTTTAACCCCATAAGAGTCTTTATTCTCTCGAGTAAATCTTCTCTGAAATCCGCTACAACAAGTATATCTATGTCCGATCCCTCATTTATGTCTCCGGTGGCGAATGAGCCGAAGAGAATTACCATATGCGGGTTGAGGTCCTCAACAACCCTTCTCACATAGGCTTTTATCTTCTCAAAAACCTCTCCACTTCTCTCAACATCAACTCTGCGTAGCTTAAACATCTCTCAGCAATCTCCCTCGTGTAATACTTATAAGCTGGACCGCTGGGATAAAAGTTTGGGTACCTTGAACCAATGTAGTGCCTATCAAGATCCCTACCATAATCTAAGAATCCCCGAAATAAACTCTCAATTTTAGACGCTTCCTCCAATAAGTCGGTCACAGAATGCGTTAGTAAAGCCCTATAACCCCTCGAGTAAAGAAAACCTTTAAGCGCCTTCTCAGCCGCCTGCTGAGAGAAGAAAGCCGAAGCATAATAGTTTCCATCCTCTAAACAATCCCTAGCAGTCTTAAGATCCGCCGAAGCCTGATCAAGCCACCTTAAACCCTCCTCCAAATTGCCCATTAAATACACCACCATTCTATAATTATCTGCTCCACCTCTTTAAATTCGCCGGTGCTCATCTTCGTCTTCTCGTAATTTAACCTATTTTGACTCTGCGAATTTTGGCAGATGCTGGATTGGAATCCACATGCCCCTATATTTAACTTTTCTCTTTAAAACCTCTGGGAGCCTCTCCTTCACCTCCCGCCAGTAATTTGGTTCAGCGTAAATTACCATGCCCTCCGTTAGCGCATCCAACGCGGTCATCCTTCCATCCGTCAGCATCGCCCTAAACTCATCTGGAGTATAAATATGCGGGTCTCTTAGGAAGTTCTCATCTATCTCGTACGCTAGGCTCAATCTATCCCAATAGTTTCCAGGAATATTTTCCGCGATTATAAGGAGGTCTATGTCACTTCCATCCGTGAAATCCCCCCTCGCAAAACTACCGTAAAGGACAAGCAGCGGTTTTAAACTTGGAATTACATGCTGCTCTACGTAACGCTTAACCGCCTTAATAACTCTCATATGTTCTAGAACCCTTTCTGCTGATAGAAGACATGACTCAGCGTCCCTCCTAGTATAAAGCTCGTACGCTGGAGATTCAACGCTGGGATGCAGATTAGGATATCTTGGCGGCGAATAATGCTTATCAAGGAGCTTTGCATCATCAATTAATTCATCAAATCTCCTTTCAGTAACCCCCTCCAAAATCCTTAATAAACCAGTTATGGAGCGGCCTTTTGCCTCTACACCTAAAGCGTAAAGACAGGATTTAACAGCCTTTTCACCAGCCTGCTGCGAATGAAAGCAGCTTGCTGCATAATACATGGAGGCCAAAAGATCCTGAGCAACACTAAGGTCCTCCTCAGCATCAGCCATCCATCTACCAGCCTCAACAATCCATCTGGACATGCAGTCACCTGATCAATTATTGGCTGTGAACCTAAATAAAAGAGTGTACGTAACATTACGTTTTCGATGCCCTCACAAAAGTTTTATCCAGTATTCCATCGCATCCCCAATTACGACGCTATGTTTAATCGCCTCGAATTCTTCGGGCGTATAGGCGAGTATCTCGAATGCATACGTATCCGGAGCGAGTTTCCTCAGCATGCTCATCCTATCGCACATATTCATGGCCCTAAACCTTGATGAGATAACTACTAGGTCTATATCGCTGTCCTCAACCCAATCTCCCCTCGCAAAACTCCCAAAGATGTAAACTTCAGCGTCACCAACCTCTTTAAGCAGGTTCTCTAAAAAAACCTTTAGAGCGTCTATCACGCTTTTAGGAAGACTCTTTAATAAGTTCTCCAACAACCTTTATAACCTCCTCCGCAACCTCAAAGGCTCTTCTAGCCTGCTCCTCAGAGATGCTCTCAGATGGGACTTCAAGGCCAGCATTAGGATATCGAGCAATAGTATAATACTGTGAAACCTCGGGGATTCTTCCAGAAATCCACTCGCTAAAATGTAAAATGCAAGATAATCCCTTGTAGAGCAGGACCAAATCGTGTCCTCTAGGTGGCCTAACCCTCAAAACTCCGATGTAAACTGCCTTAAAAGATTTTTCACAAGCCTGCTGGCACATGAATGCCACTAGAGCCCAGTCTTTATCCCTAATGGCCCTTTTAGCCCTCTCGAAATCGGCAATAGCCTCTCTAAACCAGTTTAAAGCCTCGGTTCTAACCATAGGTAGCTCTTTTCCCCAAGCAACATAGATCAAATTACTTTATGTAAGCCTTAACATATATGCTTAACCTATGGCGGCATTAGCATCCCAGAGCCACTATAACCATTTTTCGGATCAAGCTTTCGGGAAGAATATTAAAGTGTTCATCAACGCTAATTGGAGATTTTTCCGTTTCTGAAGACCTTATGCTGCATCAGGGATAACATGCGCTGAGTGTTGTTAATTTATGGTGAGATCTCAAATAACCCGCTATCCGAGGCGAATGAGAGGAGCCGTCTTGCCGCTTCCATGAGACTCCTATAGAGATAGTGCATGCTTCAATGCTTCTGCTTCGATCTTCTCTTAAGCACCGTTATTAGGTCGTTTAGTACTGCTGAAACCGTTTCTTTTCCCGCTCCATATCCGACCAGCGTTATTTCCCCCGCTAGGTCTGTCTCTATATGTATGGCGTTTAGTGTTCCATGAACGCATAGCGGATGGTTTATTGGGACAAGCTTCGGCGCAACCTCAAGCCTCCTGTCTATAGTGCCAATAAGCTTTATTGCGTAGTTGGCTTTCTTCGCTAGGCTCATGGCCTCCTGGGTTACTCCACGTATGCCGACTCTCTCAACATCACCGATCTTCGCGTTACGCTTCATAAGAGCGTTTGCGAGAATGACAACTTTGCATGCAGCATCTACGCCATCAACATCGTAGGAGGGATCCCTCTCAGCTATGCCCTTCTCCTGAGCCTCCTTTAAGGCTATATCGTAGCTCGTTTCCTCAAAAAGCATCCTTGAGAGAATATAGTTTGTTGTCCCATTTAGGATTCCGGATAGCCGGATTATTTTGTCGCCGCGTAGGCACTCCCTAGCGAGCGAGAATATTGGGATGGCCCCTGCAACCGTTCCTTCATAAAGGAGGTCGCAGCTGTTTCTCTCAGCTATGCTGGTTAACTCCCTGAAGGCTAGGACAAGCGGGCCCTTATTTGGTGTAACAACATGTATGCCTCTGCTTAATGCTAGCCTAACATGGGTTAAGCCCGGTTCGCCATCCTTAATATTTGTCGGCGTCGCTTCAACTATTATGTCGCATAAGTCTTCGTTAATTAGTTCCGAAGCGGATCCTCCGGCTCTATAGCCCTGATGCTCCGATAGTCTGTTAACGGCGCTTAACCCGTCGACGTCTAGGCCTCCAGCGTCAAATACGTAGCCTTTGCTGTCCACGGCGCCGACAACCATAAAGTCTCTGTCTATCTCCCTTAGAAGTCTCATTTTATCCCTTAAAGCCTTAACCAGCTCCTTTCCTATGAAGCCGAACCCAATTATCAGCAGCCTCATTCCACCGTTCGCCCCTAACGGTTAGATTGGTGAGATTAATATCGCATTCTGCTCCTTAGATATCTTTCTAAGCTCCTCCACAACCTCCCCAACCATGTCTGCCTGAACCTCAATATCCATCCTGACGGAGACCTCGTTAAGTTTTGGCGTTGACGCTTCGAAGCCTATTATACGCATGCCCTCAACTCTAGACTCAATTATCCTCCTCAAGTCCACCCCGCCTATCAATATGAAGGTTAGCCTAACCTTCTCAACAACCTCCTCAGACCTTATTATCGCTACACCAAGATTTTTAAGGCTGTTTATTGCATCCCTAAAGTTTTGGCGCGATGGGAAGTCAACAACGAGGCTTACTGGAACATATCCCTCAGCGGGCTTATCCCTCTCATGGATGATTGAAATTATGTTTCCACCGCTTTTGGCTATAGGCTCCAGGGCTCTAAGCAGTTGCCCAGGTTTATCTGCAAGCGCTAGGGTTAAATCAAACTTCAAATTAAACGATCCTCCCGCATGGAAGAAGCCTACTCCAGCGTTGGGTTTTTAAATGTCCCGCCCCTATCAGCCGACTGCACGAAATACCAGTATCTCCTCAGATAGCCCTTAAAGATCTTAGGCGGCTTAGGGCTCCATTCGGATAGACGCTTCCTAATCTCTTCATCGCTTAACTCGACGTTCAGCCTCCTTCCTGGAATATCGATCGATATTATGTCGCCGTCTCTCAACGCGGCTATCGGCCCGCCTTCAGCAGCCTCAGGGGAGACATGCCCTATGCATGGTCCTCTGGTTGCACCGGAGAATCTCCCATCGGTTAGTAGGGCAACTGAATCGCTTAAGCCCATGCCGGCTATGGCCGCTGTTGGAGAAAGCATCTCCCTCATGCCCGGCCCACCCTTCGGGCCCTCATAGCGTATGACAATCACATCTCCCATATTAATCTCCCTGTTCAGAATTGATTTCATAGCCTCCTCCTCCGAGTCGAAGACTCTCGCCGGACCTCTATGAACAAGCATTTTAGGCGAAATAGCCGTAATTTTTGTGACGGAGCCCTTAGGCGCCAGATTGCCGGTTAACACTGCTATGCCACCTTCCTTATGTATAGGGTTGCTCTGCGGCCTAACAACCTCGGAGTTAAGCACCACGGCGCTTTTAATGTTTTCACCGAGAGTTCTGCCGGTAACTGTTAGCGCATCTAGATGCAGCTTATCACGCAGAACGCTCATGACCGCAGGTATACCGCCGGCCGAGTCAAGATCCTCTAAATCGTGGGGGCCGCTTGGACGCATATCACATATATGAGGCACTTTCCTCGCTATTTCATCAAAAATCTCAAGCGGCAGGGGGACATTAGCCTCCTCCGCAATGGCCTTTACATGTAGGACGGCGTTCGTCGACCCGCCAAGCGCCATGTCCACCGTTATGGCGTTCTCAAAGGCTTCACGCGTTAAAATATCTAGGGGCTTCAGGTTTTCCCTAACCATCTCAACTATTCTTTCACCGCTTTCCTTAGCTATGCGGATCTTCTTTGATGAGACAGCTAGGGCTGTTGCGCACCCTGGGAGAGAGAGTCCGATAGATTCGGCTACGCATGCCATAGTGTTAGCCGTGTACATTCCATTGCATGATCCGCATCCGGGAAAAGCGTAATCCTCAAGGCGCCTCAGATCTTCCATGCTTACTTTTCCAGCCGAGTATTCGCCTACAGCTTCAAAAATTGATGTTACATCGACAAGCCTGCTTCCAAATCTGCCGGAGAGCATCGGTCCACCCGTTACAACTATAGAAGGAATATTTAGCCTAGCTGCAGCCATAATCATCCCAGGAGTTATTTTGTCGCAGTTTGTCACCAAAACTAGCCCATCGAACTTGTAGGCTTGAACCATGACCTCCACAGAGTCAGCTATGAGCTCACGTGATGGAAGCGAGTAATGCATGCCCTCATGGCCCATAGCTAGCCCATCACATATGGCAATCGTATTAAATTCGAAGGGTACGCCGCCGGCTGATCTAACCCCCGCCTTAACGAATTCAACGAGCTTATCTAAATGCATATGTCCTGGAACAGCTTCGGTGAAACTGTTCGCAATGCCTATGAATGGTTTATCGAAATCTTCATCGGTTACGCCGAGACATTTCCATATGGCCCTATGAGGAGCCCTCTCAACGCCGATCTTAACCACGTCGCTTCTCAAAATTCCAAGCCCCTGAATGCTCATTAAATACAAAATTAGAAGCTTCAGTTCCTAATAAGATCTTCCATTCGAATTCGGGGGTTCGCAAGCGCTTGCTTGCATTAATCTTATTTATAAGCTAAATATTCCTTTATGCATTAGAATAGAGCATGCTGCATTTATGGGGAAATACAAGGGGAGGCAAGATTGATGGTAGGCGGGTTTGCTGGTAGAATCCTAAAAGTTAACCTATCCAATAGGCGGATCAGCGTGGAAGATTTGGATCTGTCTTTAGCAAGAAACCTGATTGGCTGTCTGGGAGTGGCTTCTAAAATCATGCTTGAGGAGCTGGATCCAAGCGTAGAGCCGCTTAGCCCCGAAAATAAACTCATTTTAGCAACAGGCCCATTAACAGGCTCATCGGCTCCCGCGGCGAACAAATCCATAATCATCTCGAGATCCCCGCTGACGAACATATGGGGCGAATCCATCTTTTCAGCAAACTGCGGAATTGAGCTTAAGCGTGCTGGATACGACATGCTTATAGTTGAGGGAAGATCTGATAAACCGGTTTATTTATGGATCCATGATGGTGGGGTGGAAATTAGGGATGCAGGCGGCATATGGGGTATGGAAACTTTCCCCGCGTGTGATGCCGTAAAGAACGATTTAAATGAGAAGAACGCTGCGGTGGTATCCATCGGCCCGGCTGGCGAAAAACTTGTCAGATTATCCTGCATAATAAGCGATAATGGGAGGGCGGCTGGAAGATGCGGATTAGGGGCCGTTATGGGCTCAAAGAGGCTTAAGGCCATTGCTGCAAGGGGCGCAAAGAAAATAGAGGTTGCCGACCCGGAATTACTTGATGATTGTAGAGGGGAAATTTTGGAGGTTGTGAGGGAGAATCTGAAGGCTTTCTCCGAATATGGAACCTCAAGGGGCGTTGTGGCTTTTGAGGAGATGGGCAATCTGCCCATAAAGAACTGGACAAGGGGGAGATTCTCTGGGGCTGCAAACATATCGGGGGTGAGGATGGCGGAGACGATTCTGATTGGGAAAAAAGCCTGCTTCGCCTGCCCAGTTGCCTGCGGGAGATATGTGAGAGTAAGCGAGGGGCCCTACGCTCCTCTGGAAGGTTATGGACCTGAGTATGAAACGATCGCCGCCCTAGGCTCCCTATGCATGAATGATAACCTCGAGTCGATAGCTAAAGCAAACGATTTATGTAACAGGTTTGGATTGGACACCATATCCGTTGGCGCGACAATAGCGTTTGCGATGGAATGTTACGAGAAGGGAATCATAACCAAAGACGATACTGGCGGCATCGAGCTGACGTGGGGGAACCATGAAGCCATAATTAAGATGATTGAGCTTATAGGGAGAAGGGAGGGGTTCGGCGCCGTATTAGGCGAGGGCTCTAAGAGGGCTGCGGAGAAAATAGGGAGAGGCGCTGAGAATTACGCTATGCACGTTAAGGGGCTTGAGATCCCAATGCATAACCCATACCGGTTTAAAGAGATGGGGCTTCAATATGCCACCTCAGAGAGGGGAGCCTGCCACCTAAGAGGCCTATCAATGCTTCCAGCCCGGGGCATTCTAATTCCCGATATTGGGCTGGACAAGAAGCTGAACGGCTTCACAATTGAAGGTAAGTCTCATGTAGTTAAAATAATGCAGGATGCTTGCCGAATGATTGACGCCTTGGGAATCTGCAAGTTCATTGTTCTCTTCGGCAAAGCGTCTCTAATAACCCTTACGAAACTATACACCGCAGTGACTGGGTGGGAGGCTACTTTAGAAGATCTGATGAGGGCCGGTGAAAGGATATGGATGCTGCAAAGAGTCTTTAATGTTAGGATGGGTGCTAAACGCGATGATGACAGTTTACCAAAAAGGTTCCTGGAGGAGCCTATGGTGGATGGTGCGGCGAAGAATCAAGTGGTTGAGCTGGAACCCATGCTTAAGGAATATTACGCGGAGCGAGGATTAGATGGGAACGGCAAGCCTATGGAGAAGAAACTGAGGGAGCTAAACTTAGATTTCGCTGTGAAATTTATAAAATAGTGATGAAAATGATTAAGGTTAAACTTGTGCTGATTGAGGGCAATTTGAGAAGAATCCTAGGCGAAAAAGAGGTGCTATTTGAAATCTCTGAGAATAAGGCGACAATTAAAGGGCTTCTTGAGGAGATCGCTGCAAAACATGGCGATAAAGTGCTGGAGGTCCTGTTGAAACCGGAGATTTCCATACTACTTAATGGGCAATACGTGGAGTTTCTGGGCGGAGCCGATGCTAAAATATCTGATGGAGATAGGGTTGCAATAATACCCTCCATAACTGGAGGCTGAAAACATCAGAAAATTTCTTCTCCCCCTCACGATTATACTCCTGAAGCAACATGGTTGAAGGTTGCAAGCTGCATTTCAGCATAGTTCATGTAATGTTACTTATTGTGAGCTAATTCTGAATCTATATGAAGAATCTGTGATTTAGACCTTAGATCGATGCTCTAACTATGGAAAATTGTTCATTTAAATTGTAAAGGTGGGAAAATTTGTAAGATGCTACACCGAAAAACTTTTATATTAACTATGCATATTTCGCTGTTTTGAGGTTGCTGCAAAATGGGGTATTGCTTTATTTAACCGCTTTGCTGATAAAATAAGAATTTTTGATACTACATTGAGGGATGGCGAACAAACACCCGGTGTCTCCCTAACACCTGAAGAGAAGCTTCTGATTGCGAAAAGGCTTGATGAGATTGGAGTGGATGTTATAGAGGCTGGCTTCGCCGCAGCATCCGAAGGCGAGATGGAAGCTGTAAAGCTTATAGCCAAAGAGGGACTTAAAGCCGAAATATGCAGTTTCGCCAGGGGGGTTAAAGGCGACATAGATGCAGCTTTAAAGAGCGAGGTGGACTCAATATTCTTGGTTATTCCCTCATCAGACATACATATTAAACATAAACTTAAAAAGAATAGAGATGAGGTTCTAAAGCTGACTGAGGAATGCGTGGAATACGCTAAGGACCACGGCTTAATAGTTGAATTCGGCCCTGAAGACGCTACAAGAAGCGACCTAGGTTTTCTTAAGGAGATGATTAAGGTAAGCCTTTCATCTGGAGCTGACAGAGTTACACCGCCTGACACTGTAGGCGTATTGACGCCTGAGAGAACCTATGAATTTTTCTCAGATCTTAAAAAAACGTTCCCAAACACTGTCTTAGGGGCTCATTGCCATAATGATTTCGGCTTAGCTGTGGCGAATACGTTGGCTGCTTTAAGGGCTGGCGTTGAGGAGGCTCACGTTACAATTAATGGTTTAGGCGAGAGGGCGGGTAATGCTGCCCTAGAGGAAGTTGTTGTAGCGCTTAAATTACAGTATAATGTCAATATATCTATAAAGACCGATCTTCTCTACGTCACTTCATTACTGGTTTCACGCTTAACAGGGGTGCCCATACAGCCGAACAAGGCCATTGTGGGCGAAAACGCATTTGCCCATGAGTCGGGCATACATACCCACGCCATACTCTCAGAGCCTTCAACGTATGAGGCTATACCGCCGGAGATTGTCGGCAGAACCAGGAGGTTTGTGGTTGGCAAGCATGCTGGAGCACATGGGGTGATGGCTGTACTGGAAGAAATGGGTCTTAATCCATCTGAGAATCAGCTGAGAGAGATACTTCTTAGGGTTAAGGCGTTAGGCGATAAGGGTAAAAGAGTTACAGACGCCGATCTTAGGGCCATAGCCGAATCAGTTATAGGTATACCTCAAATACGCCCAATAAAACTTGAGGAACTAACAGTTGTAACCGGCGACCATGTGACCCCAACAGCGTCTGTTAGGCTGAACGTTAATGGAAAAATCCTCATTGAGGCGGCAACAGGCGTCGGTCCAGTGGATGCAGCCATGAACGCCATAAGGAAGGCTGTGGCGACAATAGAACCCATCCGTTTAGAAGAGTACCATGTGAACGCAATAACCGGCGGGACGAACGCCGTTGTTGAAGTCATAGTCAGACTAAGCAGGGGGGACAGGGTTATCACAGCCATGGGTGCACATGAAGACATTGTTATGGCAAGCGTAGAGGCGATGATAAGCGGCATGAACCTATTAATGAGCAATAATAACAGATTTAAATCAAAAGATTTTTAAGCAACTTCAGAATACTACTATGCGTTTCTCTAATCTGGAGGGCGAAAAGTGAGGGATATACGGGTACGGAGGAATCGCTACCTCCATAGCTAACTTAAGCGCCATGTTCTGCCCAATAAACAGGGAAGATTGTAGTTCCCGCAAAGATTTGCCTGCTCGTTTCCGGCACAAGCGGTTTCACGTGCACGTTTCTGAATACATGAAGACTTTAGAGGTGTATATGAATGTCTAGAATGTCAGGCGCAAAGGCTTTGATAGAATCCTTAAGGAAGGAGAATGTGGAGTTTATCTTCGGCATACCGGGAGGCGCCATACTGCCAGTCTACGACGTCCTATATGACTCGGACATAAAACATATTCTAATGAGGCATGAGCAGTGCGCTGCGCATGCAGCCGATGGATATGCGAGAGCAAGCGGTAAAGTCGGCGTCTGCATGTCAACTTCAGGGCCGGGAGCAACTAACCTAGTAACAGGCATCGCAAATGCGTATATGGATTCATCGCCAATAGTTGCCATAACCGGGCAGGTTCCAAGACCATTCATAGGTAAAGATGCCTTTCAAGAGACGGATATAGTTGGTATAACAACACCGATAACTAAATGTAACTTTCAAGTTAGGAACGCTGCGGAGATTCCGAAGATTGTTAAGACCGCGTTTTATATAGCGTCCACAGGTAGACCCGGGCCTGTCCTCATAGACCTTCCAAGGGACGCTCAAACTGAGGAGGACGAAATGAACTTTGATGAAAAAATTGAGCTTAGAGGGTACCGACCAACATACGATCCGCATCCATTACAGCTTGAAAAGGCTGTGCAATTGCTAATTCAGGCTGAGCGGCCAATTATAATTGCTGGTGGGGGAGTTAAAGCTTCAAACGCTTGCTCAGAACTAGCTGCTTTAGCGGAAACGCTGCTTGCGCCAGTGGCGACAACCTTAATGGGGAAGGGCGCTATACCTGAAGATCATCCACTATCAGTTGGCATGCTTGGAATGCATGGAACCGTTGCAGCAAACCATCTGGTTCAAGATGCCGATGTACTCTTAGCCGTTGGCATGAGGTTCTCGGATAGGAGCACTGGAAATATAAAGGCCTTCTGCCCTGATGGAAAAATAATCCATATAGACATAGATTCCTCAGAAATAGGTAAGAACATAAAGCCTCATGTGCCAATAGTTGCCGATGCAAAGAGGGCGTTACAGTCCATACATAATCGCCTAATTCAAAAATTCAACAGGAAGGAACGGTCAACATGGCTTAACAGAATGCAGACGCTTAAAAATATTCATGAGGAAATAATTAAATCCGCTGGCGACGGAATTAAGCCGCCGGCCTTAATGGTTGAAATCAGAAAAATGCTGCCAAACAACGCCATAATAACAACCGAAGTTGGGCAAAACCAGATGTGGGCCGCTTTATACTTGAAAGCCTATAAACCTAGGACATTTATAAGTTCAGGTGGATTGGGAACGATGGGCTTCGGATTTCCAGCGGCTTTAGGCGCGAAGGTTGCGTGCCCAGAGGTTCCCGTTGTCGACATAGCCGGCGATGGGAGCTTTTTAATGACCGAACAGGATCTCGCATCCTCAATCGCTTGGAAGATCCCGGTGATCGTAGTGATCTTAAATAATTCGATGCTTGGGATGGTTGCCCAATGGCAGAGGCTCTTCTATAATAGGCGTTATTCAGCGGTTGATCTAAAGAGAATACCTGATTTTGTCAAATTAGCTGAATCCTATGGCGCCCAAGGCTTACGGGTTCAGTCAATTGAGGAGTTTAGGGAGGCTTTTAAGGAAGCCATAAACAGCGATGTTACAACGGTTATAGATGTTCCAATATCGCCTGAGGAAAATGTGCTGCCCATGGTTCCCCCTGGGAATACACTTAAAGATTTAATATTGAGTTGATGCGTATGGAAATGAAAGAAAGAATTTACATGATATCCGCAATAGTTGAGCATAAGCCCGGAGTGCTCTATAGCGTATCTAATATGTTTAGGAGAAGGGGCTTCAACATAGAGAGCATATCCGTCGGCGAGTCTGAGCAGTCCGACCTGGCGAGGATGACCATAACGATAAAGGGTGATGAAGCAACCGTTGAGCAGGTGGTTAAACAGCTAAAGAAGCTCATAAGCGTCGTTAAAGTGAGCATACTCGACTCTGAAAACACAGTTGCAAGGGAGCTCGCCCTAATTAAAGTTAGCACACCGGATGCAAGAGTTAGGTCTGACGTTATAAATTACACTGAGATTTTTAAGGGACACATAGTTGACGTAGCCCATGAGTCGCTGATAATAGAGATAACCGGAGACACGGATAAAATAAATGCCTTCATAGAACTGATGAAGCCCTTCGGCGTTAGGGAGATTGCCAGAACAGGCATAGCTGCCCTCCAGAGGGGAATGAGATCCGTAAAGATGGAGTGAATTGTGGAGGTAAAAACAACTTTGGGAACAATTAAGGTTTACTTTGATAAGGATGCGAATATTGAAGTCCTAAAGAATAAAACAATAGCTGTGATTGGATATGGAAGTCAGGGGCATGCTCAAGCCCAGAACATGAAGGATTCCGGATTAAACGTCATAGTCGGGCTAAGACCTGGAGGTGAATCGTGGAGTAGGGCTGAGCGGGACGGCTTCGAAGTTTATCCAATCCCGGAGGCCGCTGAAAGGGGCGACGTAATTTTCATGCTTATTCCAGACATGAGCCAGCCAGCCGTATATAAAGAGTTTATTGAACTGCATCTCTCCGAGGGAAAGGCGCTGAATTTCGCGCATGGGTTTAACATACACTTCAAACAGATAATTCCGCCAAAAAACGTTGATGTGATAATGGTTGCGCCCAAAAGCCCGGGCATTAGGCTTCGCGAAACATTCTTAAGCGGCTTCGGCGTCCCGGCATTAATAGCCATTTACCAAGATTATTCCGGCAAAGCTAAAGAGACGGCGCTTGCAATAGCCAAGGCGCTGGGATGCACCAGAGCCGGAGTTATAGAGACAACATTTAAAGATGAAACGGAGAGCGATTTGATAGGAGAACAGACGGTCCTAGTCGGTGGGCTTATAGAGATAATTAAAAAGGGCTTTGAGGTTCTTGTGGAGCGCGGTTATCCTCCTGAACTTGCATACTTTGAGGCTTGCAATGAGGCTAAATTAATAATGGACCTCATATACCAAAAAGGCATTGTTGGAATGCTTAAAGCTGTTTCAGATACTGCTAAATATGGAGGCTTAACAGTCGGCCCGAAAGTGATCGATGAGCATGTTAAGGAGAACATGCGTAAAGCAGCTGAATATGTTCAAAGCGGAAAATTTGCGGAGGAATGGATTAAGGAGCATGCCTCTGGAGAAAAAAGGCTTAAGTCCCTAATGAAGGAAATTGAAGAGCACCCGCTTGAGAAGGTTGGGTTATTCATACGTAAAATGTCAGGGTTGGAAAAGTAAAATCACCGATGTATGCTGTCAGGGATAATCATGAATATTTGCGAGAAGATTCTTGCCGCATCATCTGAAACGAAATGCGTGGAACCAGGCGAAATTATAGAGGCAAAAGTGGATGTGGCGATGATAAATGAGATAACTGGGCCGTTAGCCATACAAACCTTTAAGAAAATAGGTTTAGATAAAGTGTGGGACAATAGGCGCATCGTACTAGTTTTGGATCATCAAGTTCCAGCTGACTCCGTCAGATCCGCTGAGTTGCATAAAATTATGAGGGCGTTCGCCAAGGAGCAGAACATACATTTCCTATACGATGTTGGAGATGGAGGTGTATGCCATCAAGTTATGGTTGAGAGGGGCCACGTCATGCCCGGATATTTAATTGTCGGCGCAGACTCACATACATGCACCTACGGTGCTTTAGGCGCCTTCGCAACGGGAATAGGCTCAACAGAGATGGCTGCGGTTTTCGCAACTGGCAGAATTTGGCTGAAAGTTCCGTCAACAATAAAAATTAATGTAACTGGCAGGTTTAAGAATTTTGTAACGCCGAAGGATCTAATATTGGATGTTATAGGTAAAATTGGGGCCGACGGGGCGATTTATAAGGCTATAGAGTTCACCGGTCCGAGCATAAGGAAAATGAGCATAAGCGGGCGACTGACGCTTTGCAATATGACTGTTGAAATGGGAGCTAAAACGGGTATAATAGAGCCAGATGAAGAAGTCTTGCAGTATATTAGAGAGAGAACAGACGGAACCTTTAGAATTTTCAGAAGCGACCCAGATGCTAAATATGAGAGGACTTTAGATTTTAATGTGGATGGCCTTGAACCTATGGTTGCGTGTCCCCATTCGGTTGATAATGTTAAGCCGGTTAAGAGCGTCGAGGATGTTGAGATTAATCAGGCATTTCTAGGCTCATGCACAAACGGGCGTTTAGAAGATTTAGAGCTAGCTGCCAGAATAATGAGGGGTAGGCGAGTTAAGAGGGGTGTGAGAATGATTGTTACACCAGCCTCTTCGGAGATTTATTTTCAGGCTTTGCGAAACGGCATACTTGAAATATTCATTAAGTCGGGGGCAATAGTTTGTAATCCAACATGTGGAGCATGCTTCGGGGGGCACATGGGGCTTTTAGCCTCCGGCGAAGTATGTGTAAGCTCATCAAACAGAAATTTCATTGGGAGGATGGGCAGCCCAGAGGCTGAGATATATTTGGCTTCTCCGGCAACTGTTGCAGCGTCAGCGGTAACTGGGAAAATAACTGACCCAAGGAAGCTTCTGGAGGTCGAGGCATGATAGTTTCTGGGAAAGCAGTTTTATTCGGCGATAACATAAACACTGATATTATTATTCCTAGCAAATACTTAACCTCGCTGGATCCAAATGAGTTGGCTAAGCATGCGATGGAGGGCATTGACCCAAGTTTCCCCAATAGAGCTAAGGAGGGCGTAATAATCGTTGCTGGGAGAAACTTTGGATGCGGCTCGAGCCGTGAGCAGGCGCCTCTGGCACTTAAATATGCTGGAACTAAGTGCGTTATAGCCGAATCCTTCGCTCGCATATTCTTCAGAAACGCGATAAACATCGGACTTCCAATTCTTGAAGCAGCCGGAATTTCAGGAGAGATTGATGAGGGTGATATATTAAAGATTATTCTTGAAGAAGGGAAAATTATCGACGAAACTAAGAGCAAAGTTTTTTCAGCAAGCCAGCTTCCGAGCTTCATTTTAGAGATTATTAGAGACGGAGGTTTAATCGAGCATTTAATTAAGGTTTTAAGAGGTTATGAGACTTGAAATATAAAGTTGCCTTAATACCTGGAGATGGCATAGGCCCTGAATTAACTGAGACAGCCCTCCTCACCTTAGATGCTGTTCAGAAGAAGCTGGGCCTAAACCTTGAGTTTATCGAGCTGGAGGCCGGCGATGCATGTCTCGAAAGAAGGGGGACAGCTTTACCGAAGGAGACAATAGATAGTATAAGCAAATCTCATGTTTGCCTGAAGGGGCCTGTTGGGGAAACAGCTGCCGACGTAATAGTTAAGCTTAGACTCATGTTTGATTTATATGCCAATATTCGCCCAATAAAATCCTATCCGAATACGCCATCTTTAAGGGACGACATAGACCTGGTCATTGTTAGAGAAAACACTGAAGATCTATACAAAGGCTTTGAATTCAAAGTTGGCGATGATACAGCTATTGGTTTAAGAGTTATAACGCGAAGGGGATGCGAGCGCATAGCCCGCAAGGCATTTGAAATAGCTGCAAGAAGAAACAGGAAAAATAGGGTTACAGCGGTTCATAAATCTAATGTTATGCGCATCACATGCGGATTATTCGCTGAGGTATGCCGCGAAGTCGCTAAGAAATATCCTAACATAAAATTTGATGAGCAGTATGTTGATGCAGCCTCAATGAGGCTTATCAAGGAACCGCAGAGCTTCGACGTTATTGTTACAACAAACATGTTCGGTGACATAATTTCTGATGAAGCCGCTCAGCTGGTTGGTGGATTAGGCATGGCTCCGGGCGGAAATATAGGTGACAGTTTCGCGATCTTTGAGCCTGTTCACGGTTCAGCGCCGACGAGGGTTGGTAAGCATACGGCTAATCCATGTTCGATGATACTTGCATCTAAAATGATGATGGAGTGGCTCGGTGAAAAATATAATGATCAATTATGTGTGAAAGCGGCTGAAATAATAGAAGCTGGCATTATTAGGGTCTTGTGGAAGAAAGAGGTGGTTCCAGATTTAGGCGGAAACCTCAAGACTCTGGAGATGGGCGAGGCGATTAGTAATGAGATTATGCGATTACAAGTTTGATGATTTATTTTTGATTTAGAGGGGATGATTTTGTCATCGGGATATATACGTATATTCGATACAACCCTTAGAGATGGGGAGCAGACGCCTGGTGTATCATTAACTCCTGAAGAGAAGATGGAGATAGCTATTCAGCTTGATAAGCTAGGTGTTGACGTGATTGAGGCTGGATTTCCATCAGCATCTCAGGGCGAGCAGAAAGCCGTAAAGGAAATCGCCAAATCTGGTTTGAGAGCTTATGTATGCGCCTTAGCCCGGGCATTAAAAAGCGATATCGATGCGACTTTATTATGCGATGTCAAGTACATCCACACGTTCATATCGACATCTGAGATTCAGATGAAATATGCTTTGAACATGACTCCGGAGCAAGTAATAGAAACCACGATCAGCTCGGTGCAGTACATTAAGGATCATGGGGTTATATGCGAGTTCTCACCGATGGATGCCACCAGAACCGAGGTTGACTTCCTAAAGAGGGTTTGTAAGGCGGCTGAGGAGGCCGGAGCGGATTACATAAACATACCTGACACAGTGGGCATAATGACCCCCAAATCGATGGAGAAGCTCATCAGAGATTTGAAGGAGGTTCTTAAGGTTCCATTAAGTGTTCACTGCCACGATGATTTCGGGCTTGCAGTTGCAAATTCGCTTGCCGGCGTTGAAGGCGGAGCAGCGCAGGTCCACGTCACGGTTAATGGGCTGGGTGAGAGAGCTGGTAACGCCGCGTTGGAGGAAGTGGTTCTGGGGCTGCATTTGCTTCAAAATAGGAAGACGGGTATAAACACCAAGTTAATATACGAAACTTCAAAAATGGTTTCACGCTTAACAGGGGTGCCCATACAGCCGAACAAGGCCATTGTGGGCGAAAACGCATTTGCCCATGAATCCGGCATACACACAAGAGGGGTGGTGGTTAAACCATTAACGTTTGAGCCATTCGGTCCGGAGTTGGTTGGCAGGCAAAGAAAACTTATAGCTGGTAAACATGCTGGAAGATACGGGGTAAAGGCAGAGCTTGAAGAGGCTGGTTTTCATCCAACTGAGGATCAGCTGAAAGAGATAGTTGCACGCATTAAGGACCTAGGCGATAAGGGCAAAACCGTGACGGATGCTGATTTATTCGCAATTGCAAGGGCTGTTGTGGGAGGGGGTCTTGAGGAAAAAATTGTTGAATTAAGCGACTTAGCCGTTGTAACCGGCATACATGTGATCCCAACCGCTTCTGTCAAGCTAATAATTGATGGAAAGGAGTATGTGGCATCTGAGACGGGCGTCGGCCCGGTTGACGCGGCGATTAAGGCTATACAGAAGATTACCGGCAGCCTAGTGAACGTTAGATTAACTGAGTATAGGCTTGAAGCCTTAACGGGCGGTTCGGACGCTGTGGCTGAGGTTATAATAAAGGTTGAGGATAAGGATGGAAATATTGTTTCGGCGCGAGGGGCTAGAGAGGACATCGTTATGGCAAGCGTTGAAGCCATGATAAACGGAATAAACAAGATCTTGCAGAGAAGAATGAGGAGAACATGAGGGAAAACCATTTAGAGGCCTATGGCTGCGTGTTGGTGGCCAGTTATCCGGCCATTTTTATCCAAAAGACTAAATTGATGTGACCACAGATAATATTTAACGTGAATAAGAATGGAGGCGAATTAAATGAGTGAAGATGTTGAGGAGCTGAAAGGAATATTCAGCGTTCTCTCAAGCCAAGTTCCAGCGTTAATAAGGGGGATAGTTGCAAGCGTCTTCTCCGAAGAGGCAGGTAGAGAGATGGGTAAAGCTGCCGGCGCATTCTATAAAGGGCTTATTGAAGCGGGCATACCGCATGATGACGCTATAAAAATGACTGAAAACTACATTTCAGTATTTACAAACTTAGGGGAAATAATGAAGAGGCTTAGTCCTGGGATGGAAAAAGAGAAGGAGAAGAAGATTAAGAAAGAAGCTGAAGAAAAAGAGGCTGGCGAGCAGGCTGAACAGCAGTAAAAAGTAGGGTGAAGAAAGTTGAGGATTAAAGGGGCTCTACGCTTAATCTTAACCCTTTTTTATGGTTTTATTCTTCTCTTCAGCCTTTCAATTAGATTACTGTGGATATGGCTCACGGTTGATTGGAAAATTCGGAAAGCCAGAAGAAGCTTTGAAGGGGAAATAGTTAGGTATGGTGTATCTGAGCATGATGCAAAAAAATTAAGCGCCCAATATGTTACACTTAAAAATCTCTTCATGCAGTCCTTCAAAGGGATCGATAAGTCTCATGTCCGATCTAAATAATTTGGAAGCCGATGAAGCCTGAATGATTTAAAAAGTAGGCGAGAGAAGCCTATTTATGCGTTTGGAACGAATTCTATATGCGATGGAGGAATCAATTTTTGGTCGGTAAGATACCTCTGAATTTGATGCTTAAATATGTTTATCCAAGATTGGGCAAGATCGATCCGAGCGTTATTGTCGGCCCCACAGTCGGTGAGGATGCTGCCATAATTGATCTTGGAGATGGAAAGGTTTTGGTTGTTCATAGCGACGCGATCACAGGCGCCGTTGAATCTTTAGGGTGGCTAGCTGTCCACATAGTTTCAAATGATATTGCCGTTAGGGGCGCTAGGCCAAGATGGTTCCTAATGTCGCTTTTTCTACCTGAAGGCGACGTTGAGGCGATCGTAGATAAAATTATGGCTCAGGTCGATAGGGCGGCAAAGGAGCTCGATGTTATGGTTGTCGGCGGACATACCGAAACAACGACCGGCATAAAGAGGCCGATAGCTGGCACAGTGTCTATGGGGTTAACAACAAAAGACCTTTATATAACTACATCAGGCGCAAAGACCGGCGACTATGTTATTGTAACCAAGGGCGTTGGCATCGAAGGGACAGCCGTAATATGCACCGACCTTTCAAATCTGCTAAGGGAGAAGGGTGTAAGTGAGGAAATCATTAGCCGAGGGATCAAATTACTTAACATGGTCAGTGTCGTCAAAGAAGCTCTGCTGCTAGCTGAGAACAGGCTTGCCACATCTATGCATGATCCAACCGAAGCTGGGTTAATAGGCGGCTTATCTGAGGTTGCGTTTGCATCAAAAAAGACAATAGAGGTTTATGAGGATAAAATACCTGTTTTCAGTGAGACAAAGATAATTTCATCAGCTCTCAACATAGATCCGTTTAGGCTAATAAGTTCCGGAACGCTTGTGGCGACTATTCCGCCAGACAGGGTTTCTGAAGCTCTCAAAATCCTTGATGAAAACGATATTCCCACCGGAGTTGTTGGGAGAATTAAGGAGTTTAACGGCAATTTAGTGGAGATCCATGGAAAGGATAACAAAGTGGAGACTGTTAAAACAGTGTACATGACGGATGAACTCTTTAGACTCTTGGGCATCCTGAGCGGCGAGACTTCATCATCATAAAGCTTCTAACGTTTCTCATCATTAAGTCTAAATATTGCTTTAATAATTTATTAGAAGAATTGAGGAGTTTGATGGCTATGATTAAGGAGAAAAGGATGACGCCGTTTTTCAGGAGGGAACTTAAGCCTATAGAGGTTAAAGCGCCAAAGAAAATATCCAGCCTCCTTTCAGAAATGTCTAGAACAGGTTTTCAGGGAAGAAAACTTGGGGAGGTTGTTGATGTCTGGGAGAGAATGTTGAGAGATGATGCAGTAATATTTTTCGGTTATGCTGGATCAATGAGCACCACAGGACAGTGGAAGATCATTAATTGGCTTATTGAGAAACGCTTCATCGATGTGATCGTTTCAACTGGCGCAAATATATCGGAGGATATTTTGGAAGCCATGGGAGGAACCTATTGGCAGGGACACCATATGGTCAATGATGATGAGCTTACTAAATACAAAATAGACAGGTTCTACGATGTTTTCGCTGATGAGCTTGAGTATCGCCAGATGGAAAATCTGATAGCAAGCTTCATGAGGAACCTTGCTTCTAACCGTAAATATTCATCCGCCGAGTTTCTCCATCTTTTCGGGAAGCACCTTTTAAGCCTTGGAATAAAAAGCATTTTGGCAACAGCCTACGAGAATAATGTGCCGGTTTTTTGCCCAGCGATAGTTGATAGCGCATATGGTATAGCATACTTAGTGAATAAAAGAATTAATGAGAAATTTGATGTAACAATCGATCAAATGAGAGATTTTGAGCAGATAGTTGAGATAAAAAGAAGGGCTGAGAATAGTGGAGTGATATACGTGGGCGGGGGGGTTCCCAAAGACTTCATTCAGCTGACAGCTATCGGCGCCAGCATCATGGAATCCGGGGAATATGGAGAGCCACATCCGCATAAATATGCCATACAGATAACAACAGATGCGCCTCACTGGGGCGGGCTCTCCGGATGCACGTTTGAGGAGGCTATAAGCTGGGGAAAAGAGGCTAAAGAAGGAGTGAATGTCCAGTGTTATTGCGATGCAACCATAGCCCTGCCATTAATTGTCCATGCGCTTGCGGAAAAAGTTGATAGAAGAGTTAGAACTACGGATCTCTCCTGGATCTTTGAAAACCTGGAAACATGATTGGCCCTGTCCCTTTTTGCTAACGTCGCTGAAGGGTTAGAAAATCCACTCTTAATTTTATTGTTGCTCATTATTTTGCTAATTTTGATCCTTTAGGTGTTTAGCTCGCTTTCTGCTGCAAAAATATCGTATTTCATAATAGAAATTCTTCAGAAATGCTTTGTGGCTTAATTTGATTTTCTGGTTTGTTGAATCTTTGGTTTATGAGCTGGAGGGCTGTTGATGAGCGCTTGATTAGGCGCGGCGAGCTTCTCCTAAGTTTAGACTTTCTTGAGAGCTATGATGCTGAGCTTATGGCCTTGAATCGGTCGGATGCCTCCTCAAGCTTACCGGTAGGTATGTTGGGTTCCTCACTGTTGTGCGCTATCTTTTCTCAATGCCATATAGGCAGCTTGAGGGCTTCACTAGGGCTTTGAATAGGCTTATTCTTAGGCTTCCATCAGCAGACTGCTCATGGATTAGGAGGCGTATATTAGCGCTAAACCTATCTCCATATGATTCGCTGAGTGGCTCCAGCGAACCATAGTTATAGCCGTAGACTCAAGCCGACTACTCATGGATTAAAAGCGCTGAGGATATGCCGCAGATTAAAACGATGGCTTTTCTACCGATTTTATCTGCCAACCATCCTCCTGGAATCTTCTCCAAGAAGATACTTTCGCTTGGAGGGGACGTGTCCAATAATTGTTCGTGGAGAATTGTTTTCTATGCTTGGATGGTGGAGGGAGGGGGAATCTCCGCCTATTTAGCCGATCGGAAATGGTAGGCAAGGGATAGTTGAACCCGGAAAAACAATTCAGAAACATCAAAATTTAAGCAATCATTGGACACGCCCCGCTTGGAAATAAAGTTTAATTTTGATTTGCCTTAAGGGAGGATTGGGTGCTGATTTGAAAATTGGGGGATTAGGATCGTGTATTGGTATTTGCGTGAAAGGCCTATTATAAGCCCGAATCTTTTTGCTCCTAAGGATTTGGATTTTGTAAGGTTTGGCATATTAATTTTGAACTCATCTCTAAATTCCATATCTTAAGTGTATTGTTATGCATGCTATTGTTATTAGGGCTTTGTATATTGCTGCCAGCCTCTCATACCTTACGATTATTCTTCTAAAGCTTTTGAGCCATCCATAGAACCTCTCAACGGCTGACCTCATCTTCTTATAGGTTTCGATGTCGTATTGTATGGGCTTCCTACCGTTCCTTGGGTTCACGGGTATGTTTGCCTCCACATTCATTGACGACAGCCTACCCCTTATTGCTTCGGTATCATATGCTGAGTCAGCGTAAAGCTCCTTTGGAGGCTTCTCTAAGCCATCCAATAGCTCATC
>CALKGV010000074.1 GCA_938091805.1 uncultured archaeon
TTTGCCTCAACATTCATGGATGATAGCCTGCCCCTTATTGCTTCAGCGTCATACGCTGAGTCAGCGTAAAGCTCTTTCGGAGCCTCCTCTAAGCCATCCAATAACTCATCGAACCGCTTTGAATCATGCTCATTTCCAGCACCCAAAGCTATGCTTAAGGGCATGGAGTATTCATCTACACATACATGTATTTTTGAGCCCTTCCTATGCTTGAAGCCATCATAGCCTATCATTTCTCACCCTTTTTAGCCTCCACAGTGGAGCTGTCAACGCATACCCTACCATGCTCCCTCACAGATGCTAAGGCCCTGAATATCCTATCCCATACGCTTTCTTCTTGCCAGCGCCTAAGCCTCCTCCAAGCAGTCTTATATGAGCCATAGCGTATAGGCATATCCATCCATCAGCATCCAGTAACAAGCACGTACAGAATGCCGTTTATTATCCTCCTATCATCAGCCCCAGAGCCTACCAACCCTAGCCTTAGGAGGAAGCAAAGGCCTAATGAACTCCCACTCACCCTCAGAAAGCTCACGAAACCCCACCAAAACATAATCAAGAAAGACTTAAATAGTTTTGAGATGAGTTCTACAATTATTTTCGGGTTTCAGGAGGATTTAAGTATTGGAAGGTTTAAAGTCAGTCTTAGCGCTGCTCTTATCATGCCTTGTAGCTTTTACTTCTCAGGCAGTTTTAATGTGTGCTGGAAGCAACGATTATCAAACGGTCAGAGTTTATGGTCGCGTGATTGATTATGACACGAATGAACCCGCTGAATTTTTCAGAAATTGATGCGGTGAAAGAAGCGATAGGAGAGCATTATCTCTGAGAAGCGCCATAGTTTCATCCTTCTCTTTGGCTGCTGAGAATATGAAGAGAAGGAAGTTTAGAGCCTTCCTTGTGATGAGCACAATAGCGATATCTGTTTTAGCCTTCATAAATTTAACATCATTCATCTTTGAGGAAGGATTTGTTGTCGAGAAAGTGAAGGGGTATAACGCCTTCAGAGGGCATATTTGTCTGCCAGCAGCCGGCCAGCAATATCTATCCCTATGGCCCCCTCGATTCGGAGATTATAACGTGGCTTAATAGGCATGAGGATGTATGTTTGTCGGCGCCTCTGCTAAAAAGTCTCCCGCAGGTCGCCTTCTCACCTATGCCGATAGGCGATCTATCAGCCTTGAAGAAGGAGATGAAGGAGGAGGTGATGAAACGCTATAATGTCTTTGGGGTTCTAGGTGTGAAGTCAAGCCTGGAGATTAATGTCACCAGATTAGACAAGATCATCGATGCCGGTAATTTTCTAAGCGACCTCGACCTTGATGGAATACTGATAAGCGATGAGGTAAGCTGTGGTGAGAATAGTTTCTCGGAAGAGTGTTGACACTTACTTTTTCAAGGGTTGAAGCCTTCGTTTCGCTTAAGGGGAGATCACACATCTATATGTTGGTCATAGATTGGCAGCTTATGGGTTCGCTGAGAGCTCAATATTGCTCGTTTTAACCTCTCTGAATGTTGGGGTTACGCTGTTAAATTCAGTTTATGAGAGGAGGCGTGAGATAATGACCCTTTCAACTGTAGGCTTGAACCCAACGCAGATAGCAGCCATATTTTTATGCGAGGCTTTAATAATGGCTTTTATAGCTGGAAGCCTAGGCTACCTATTTGGACTAGTAAATTACCACATTTTCTTCTCATCTAACATCGCGCCGGTAGTTAAATATAAGGCTGAAGCCTCATGGTGCATGCTGGCGCTCCTCCTATCGACAGCATCCTCAATGATAGGTTCGCTAATACCATCGCTGAAGGCATCTCTCAAAATGACCCCCTCCCTCCTAAGGAGATTTGCGCTGCCCAGCGGTGGGATCGTTGGAAGCGACACATGGGTTATTGAGGTGCCGCTAGAGATCGTCAACCGCTGGGATTTAGGAGAGTTCTTCCTCCTCATCGAGAGGAAGATGAGAGATTACAGCGGGCCCTCCCACTTCGAAGAGAAGGTTGAAAAGGTAAAGCTTGAGGGCGATGTAAGACAGCCGGAGAGTTTACGCCTAAAATTCTCTTACAAGTATGGGTCTAACTACGTGAACACTGAGAACACGCTCTTCGCCACTGGAGATCCACGCTCAGGCTACACGATTAAGTTATCCTCAAGAACCCCGCTGTCCATATATTGGGGGAAAGAGCGTGTGGCAAACAGCTTCCTTCATCAGGCGCCTAGCCCTAGAATACACGGAGAAGGAGAAGATGGAATCCGGCTCCTCCACATAACCTGCTCTAAACTAGGGGGAGAGGGTTGAAAAGCGGGCCCTTTTATCCTTGAATTCTCGCTCTTAATATTTCTAGGCGTCTAACTTTATAATGATGAGAAAGCATGATGGATGTATATTGCTGAGAAGAGCATTATTGACACGAGCGCTATTGCGCCGCTTGTGGGAATGTTAAGGGATAAGGAGAGGATTATCCCTGCAAGCCCGGATAAAACCGCTATTATGAAGGATGCTGCGAGCATTCTGCCTATGTTTTGTGTTAGAAGCCTTGAGGCTGCTGCCGGAATAATAAGGAGCGTGACTGATAGTAATACCCCTAGCGCTCTGGTAACCACCGCGACCGTTACGGCTGAGATTGAGAAGATCAGAAGATCATAGAATCTAGCCTTTAATCCAAGGGCTTCAGCCGTCTCCATGTCGAAGCATATGTAAATAAACTCTCTGTAGAACATTATTGTGGCAACGGCTGTGGCCGCTGATGCTGCTGCCAAACTTAGAAGGTTAGTCTCGGATAGGAGCAGCGGATCGCTTATTAGGTATCCGTCAACGAGCACCCTTTTATCCGCTGGAAGATAGCTCCTTGCGACGGCGTAGATTGTTACGCTTATGGCAAGTGATACGCTTAGCATCATTCCTAGGGATTGCTGCCCGCTTTTTCCCGAGTATGAAACTAGGATTGAGGTTGCCACGCAGAAAGCTATGACTAGCAGGAACGGGTCGAATTCGCTTAAAATAAATGTTTGTATTAAGACTCCTATGGCTGCGCCTCCAAGAGCGGCATGCGATATTTCAGGGGTTATATATAGGGATCCTCTTAAAAGCATTATTACTGATATTGGCACTGAAAGTGAAGCGAACAATAAGCCCAAAATAGCTTTTAAAACGAATGGATCAAGCATGTTTATCACCTAAAATGATAAGTTGCCTCCCCTCTTTCTCAATTGTTTT
The DNA here is from genome assembly GCA_938091805.1 of uncultured archaeon. Taxonomy (GTDB): domain Archaea; phylum Thermoproteota; class Bathyarchaeia; order Bathyarchaeales; family DTEX01; genus DTEX01. The sequence continues at coordinate 3,216 of CALKGV010000074.1, forward strand.
CAGGCATGGATAGATGGGTTTAAGCTTGTCTTCACTTAGAACTTCACGGGGTTCCCCATAAACGCACATGCTTCTGTTTAAGACAAGTATTTTATCAGCTAAATCAATTACTGGGTCAAGTTCATGCTCAACAATTATTATTGTCCGCCAGTTCTCTTTAAGCATTCTAAGGACTTCAAGCAGTTTTTCCTGGCTTTCAAGATCTAACCCGGCGAAAACCTCGTCTAAAAGCAGCAGGCTTGGATCAGACGAGAGCGCTCTGGCTATTAGAACCCTCCTCTGCTGCCCGCCGCTTAGCTCGCTGAACAGTAATTTCCACTTATCCTCCATCCCCATGTATGCCAATGATTTCCGGGCTTTTTCAACATCGCTTCTTGAGATCGACCTTGGGAATCTTTTTCTGAGCAGCGTCCCCATTAAGACAACTTCACCCACTGTCAGCGGGGTTTCGTATGTAATCTTATCTTTTTGGGGAACATACCCAATTAATCTTCTAACCTTCTCCCCCTCCCTAAATGGATTCAATCCGAAGACCTCAGCTTCACCTTTTAACGGCTTGATTAACCCAAGCATAACCTTTAGTAATGTTGTTTTCCCAGCGCCGTTTGGTCCAACAACCAGTATTAAGGACGGCTCATCAACGCGGAAGCTAACGTTCTCAAGCACCACTTGATCGCCCAGCTTAACTGAAAGATTTCTTACAGAGACTATGTGTCCGCTCATAGTTTGCTCCGCCCCTTAACCAGCAATATGGTTTCGAAAACAATTATGAGCAGAAAGGTCAGCGCGGCAAGAAGGTAAATGTTAAATCTGCTTACTGAAGATCCTTTCCAGGAGAGGAGGGCGTTATAAACCTGCCCGGCATTATAGTACATTATTGCATCATATTTTTCTAGGCCTTCTGATGAAACAGCTATAACGTAAGCTATGGGGCAGCCTGTTTCCCCAGAGATCTCCCTAATTGCGCTTTGAACGTTTTCCATCAGCATTGCGTTTTCAGAAACTATTATGCAGGAAAATCTTTCAGATTTGAACCCCTCGTAAATGCTTCTTAGAGATTCTGGGCGCACATATTCTCCTTCACCTATAAGCGCAGCTTCCACTTTTAAACCGATCGCTTCAGCAACGTAATGCTCCGCGTAGAAGCCTATTATAACACTTTTATTAATTAAATTAAGCCTCTCAGAAAGTCCGCTGAGGAAGCTCTTAAGGGCATGAATATCTTTCTCGAATAGAAGGTAGTTCTCTAGAATTTTCTGGGAGAACTCGGGTTTAATCTCTGAAATCCTGTCTTTTACGGCTTCAGCTATTGTAAGCGCGTTGTCTGGGAGAAGCCAGAAGCCGTGAATGTTTCTCTCTCCGTTGAGATCGAGTATTTTGATGCTGTTTAAATCCAGGAGATTAAGGGAGACGGTTTCTTCCGGAAGCTTTCTTTCTTCAGCAACCTTTTTAACCAGATCTTTCTCCCACATCATATGTCCAGTTATAACTATAAGGTCGGCTCTCTGAGCCTCTTTAATAATGCTTGGGGTAAGCATAAAGTTATGCGGGTCGACTTCCCCTGAAATAATTGAGTGAACTTCTCCAACACCGTTAATTATTGGGGATATAATCGACTTGAGAATTTCAACTGTAACAATTAACCTAACCTTCTCCCCATCTTGTCCGGCAGCAATATTGGTGAACGGGCTAAAAATCAGTGAGGAAGCGATGAGCATTACGATGTAGATTATTTTTCCATGCAGCATGAACTTCCCTCTGGGATAGAGTTTTTATGCGGGCACTCCTTAGGATGCCCAAGAAGCCTACACATGGAGTCAACAATCTTCTCTGAAAGATAAAGTTCAACCCTGTTTGCGCATTCACATGCATCCTCAAGGCTGATCGATAGAACCTCATAGGCGTATGTTTCAAAAACCCTATGGTTTCTTAATATCCTATTCACCTCCATGATTCCCCGCTCCGATAAGCTTACCCCCCTCCAGGGCTCTCTCCTAAGCATGCCCTTCTCATAGAGTTTCTTAAGCGTCTCACTTGCTGTGGCGCATGAAACGCCCATGGCATTCGCTACTTCAAGGCTTCCAACAGCATCCTTTTTGGAGAGCAAGTTGAAGATGACCTTTAGATACTCCGCTTCCCTATCAGTTAACCTGCTAGGCGTATGCTGAGCCCCCTGAAATTAGGTTCAACCTAATTTAGGGTGTGCCTAAATTTATATGTTTCGCATGCCTAAAAGTTTCTGCTGTGACCAGCGCTATAGCGTCAGCGTCAAATAGGCTTGAAGCCTTAAAATTTATCACTTAGTCTTCTCCACAAGTTCCAGAAAGCACTTAGCATTTTGCAGGTTCAAGAGCAAGATATTTTTGCCGATGAAAATTATCTTTAAGTTCTCTTCCATCTCTATTAAGCCGTAAAGCGATAACTACTGGCTCACTTTGCAGCGAAGATGCGGGTTGCGTATATCAGCGCCGCCATCCCGATAAGGTTAATAAATATGTCCAGCGACGGCCCCGCTGCGTCCTTCAATGGATCCCCAATCGTATCGCCTATGACTGTGGCAGCGTGAACAATATCGCCTCTTTGGGATGGATTATTAGCTTCAACAGATTTTTTAGCATTATCCCACGCTGCACCGCTTATGCACATGAGTAAGGCCATAGGTAACACTGTAACCAGGTTTCCAGCTATTAGTCCACCCATGGACTCTGGGCCAAGCAATAATCCCACGGTTAAGGGCACCGCCACTGAGAGAGCAGCCGGATAGAACATGTTTTTTATGGCGGCTCTTGTGCTTATGTCGATGCATCTGGCATAATTAGGCTTTAGACTTCTTCTGAAACCCATGCTGAATTGCTTGCGTATCTCCTTAATCATTGCATGAGCGGCTCTGCTTACGGCTCTTATGATTAGTGAGCATAGGAGGAAAGTGAGCGTTCCGCCGGTAAGCATGCCGGCAATTGTTAATGGGTTGGATATGTCGAGCGTTTTAAGATTTGTGGCGTTTAAGTATGCTGAGAATAGGGCTACCTGGGCTAGAACCGATGTTCCAACAGCATAAACCTTGCATATGGCCTTCGTTACGTTGCCAACAGCATCAAGAGTATCCATTGTTCTGCGGGATTCCGGATCGGCCCCTGACATTGTTATTAACCCGTTAGCGTTATCAACTATCGGTCCGTAAGAGGCCATTGAGATTAAAGTTGCGTTTATGGAGAGGAAACCTACGGCTGCGAGCGTTATGCCATATAAGCCCTCGAAATGGTATGCCAGCAGGATCGTTGCTAAAAATATTATTGTCGGTATAGCTGTGCTCTCTAAGCCCACTGTAAGTCCAGACAATATGTTGATAGCCGTGCCTGTTTCGGACGCCTTCACAATGCTCTTAACAGGTTTTTTCTCCGGCGAAGTGTAATATTCAGTCACGTAAGCTAGCAGCACCACTGCTATTATGCCTGTTAAGATTATGTAGAAGGCGTTTAAGCTATTGAAGATTATCCATGAGATCATGGCTGAAGCTAACGCTGTAAGGGCGGCTGAAACGTACATTCCCACATTTATTAATCGCCTAATATTTTTGCTTTTAACCCTTGTAAAGAATGAACCTACCATTGAAGATATTAAGCCTGAGCCCAAGACCAGCAGGGGATACGCTATGCCGCTGCCTCCATATATTGAAGCACCTAGGATTATTGCTGCAACCAGCGTGCAGACGTAAGACTGGAAGACATCTGAACCTGTACCCGCAATATCGCCGACGTTATCCCCAACCTGATCGGCTATCGCCGCGGGGTTGCGGGGGTCATCCTCAGCCAGCCCAGCCTCAACTTTTCCAACCAGATCGGCACTTATGTCGGCGGCTTTAGTATATATTCCTCCACCTACACGCGCAAATAAGCCTACTAGGCTAGCGCCAAAGCCTAAGCCTACGAGAATTGAGGGATCGTTATAGCCCATGCTGGAGAACAATATGTATAATCCGCTGACAACGAGGATTCCGAAACCAGTTAATATGAGCCCTATCGCTGTTCCCCCCTGAAAGGCTGTCTGAAAGGCTTTATTGATCCCCCGCCTAGCGTTTCTGGCTGTTCTAAAATTAGTATTAACCGCGATTATTGTGCCTATGTATGCTGAAAAAGCTGAGAAAATGGATCCTACGGAGAATGTTAGAGCGGTGAATAATCCGAAGGCTAGGTCTATGATTACAGCTAGGATTACGCTGAAAACTGAGACCGTGAAGAACTGCCTGTTCAGATATGTTACTGCGCACTCTTTAATCAAATTTGAGAATTCAAGCATTTTTCCAGAGTCTCTTTGCCCATGGAAGATGCGGTAAGCTACGATGGCGGAAAAGATTTGGATGAGGATGCTTACTATTGGCGCAACAAGCACTATCATATTTAGGTCCATTTACATCAGTCCATGGCTGAACCAATTGTACTGTTCCTCTACATGCATTAGCGAAAACATAGTATTTAATGGTCTCAGATAAAAACATTTTGAGCGGTTTCCGTCAGATTGCCTCTTATAGGCGTGGAACATTTTATGGAAAAACCTTTTAAGGGCATGCATATTTTTAATGCAGCATATGTCTGAGAGTGAGGAACCGCCGGATAGTCGCTCATTAGGTAAATATAGAGATAGGATTGTTAATGGACCGATTATCCGCACGCTTATATGGTTGGGTGTTCCTCCGCTTATAAATCAGCTTACGGTTGTAGCCTACAATGTGGCGGATGCATATTGGCTAAGCCTTTATGGTGAGACGACCGTGGCTGTTCCGAGGCAGACGTGGCCTGTCATAATGCTTTTTCAGGCGCTTGTAATGGCCTTAACTGCCGCAAGCCTCAGCATCGTCTCTCAGTATATTGGGGGTAAAGCCTATAGGGAGGCCAGCCTTTCGGCTTCAAGATTTTTCACATTGTCCTTCTCCTGCGGGGCCGTTTTATGCGTCACGCTTCTGACGCTTAGGGGGCTAATATTCGCCGTGCTTGCATCTACTCCCCAGGAGATCTTCGAGGATGTCATGAAATATTCGAGTGTAATATCTTTTGATATATTTTTGAATTACATATCCCTCATATTCACAACGCTTCTTCAAAGCGTAGGGGATACGAGAAGGCCGGCAATAGTTAATACGGTAGCCGTCGGCTTAAACGTACTGCTTGACCCATTCCTAGTGCTTGGTTTAGGTTCCTTCCCAAGGCTTGGGGTAGTTGGCGCAGCTATCACTGACGTTATGGGTAAAATGATATCGGTAAGCGCATTATTTTACGTGCTTAGGAAATATTATCCCGAGCTTAGAATATTCTTCACTAAAGATATAGATTTCAAATGGGTTGCCTTAGTTATGCGTATAGGTTTACCCGTGCTGGCGCTTGGTGTAACAAACGGCTTTGCATTTCTATTCCAGCTATGGATCATTAATCAATTCGGCGTAATTGTAGCCACAGCTTACGCCATAGGTTTTCTCATAATGGATATTGTGGACGCGGTGCTTTGGGGTTTAAGCGGCGCCACAGCAATAATGGTTGGGCAAAATATAGGTGCGGAAAACTATGGAAGGGCTAGGAAGGTCGCTTACAAGTCTGCCCTTTTACTGTTTACCCTAGTGGCTCTTGGCGCATTTTTCGTGTACCCTATCAGGGCCAGCCTGGCCGACGTCTTCGCTGATGATCCAAGCGTAGTGGCTGAAACAGACCGTTTCCTCCAGATTCTGGTGCCTACCCTTCCATTTTTCGGATTGTTTATGGTCGGCATGTCAACCGGCAGGGGATCGGGCCACACCCTTTTTCCAACATCGATTGGGGTGTTTAGGCTTTGGGGAATTAGGGTTGCGTTAGGCTACGTGCTTGCTTTCAACCTCGAGATGGGCTCCCTTGGAGCATGGCTGGCGATCTCATTAAGCAACATTATAGGCGGTGTAATATCCCTTCTCTGGATAAAATATGGAAGCTGGACGAAGAAGGTTGTTGAAAGAAGACAAGCGTAGATGGTAGAAATGGGGGCTCCTGAAAACAGGCTTTTCATTATGCTATATTATGCTATTATTTATTATTGTGGACCTTGTGGAGACAAATTTGGAAAAGCCCTTTCACAAAAGCTGATATAGTTAAAGCGTAAAAATAATGCGAAGTGTGAAATTGAGATGATGTCTCAAATACCGATAAAAATTGAAAATATTGAAAAGAAGCTTTTAGAAATATTAAGGGTGGCAATGATAGCCAAGTTGGACGCCATAAACCTATATGAGCAGCTGGCAGCTGCAACGGACGACGAAAACCTCAGAAAGGTTCTGCTGGAAGTAGCTAGGGAAGAGAAAACGCATTTTGGGGAATTCCAAGCATTATTGCTGGAGGAGGATGAGGAGCAAACCGAAGAGCTGGAAAAGGGCAAAAAAGGAAGTTAAGGAAATAACAGAACAATGGAAACAAGCGTATTGAAAGTATTGAAGTAGAAGCGGCATATGCCGAAAATGTTATGTCCATTAAACTTTGAGTAGCTCGTAGCCTAGGCTTTATTGGCAAGGGCGTTTACTAGCTGCAAAGAACAAAGATTGAGTGTGCATCAGCAGGTCTAAGGTAGTCTCTCAACGATGGCTGCGATCTGCTCCATTGTGAGGGCCTTTAATGTTGTTGTCCTAACATGTCCGCTGGAGCCTAATCCGAGCAAGAAGGTTGCAGCAACCTCGTCGCTTGGGGCCTCCGCAATGCCGACATAATCGTACTCGCCCATAACCATGTAAAAGGCTATCAGTTTTCCTCCCATCGCCTCAAGGGTTTTGATGGCTTCCTGAATACGTTTAGGGGCATTTTTAATCTCTCTTATGCCCTGGTCTGTCAATTTCATCAAACAAACATAGATTGGGATAAATCTCACCTCCAAACAACTATTACTCAGTCAGCCTATTATGTCTTTCCTTAATTTAGCAAGTTCCATCGATTTGTAGCTAGGTATAAATATTCTCTAGTTTAATTATGCTGTAGGGGGTGACTGGTTAACTTGAGCATTAAGGTTGACTTCATGTCAGAGACGAGCTTTGATGATCTCTACGATGAGCTTGCCAAGCATGCTGCTGCTAACAACTGGTTCTCTTTGAGAAGGGAGGCAAATTCTCTTCTAATAGAGGATGGAAAGAACCTGAGTTATGTAATCATAGTTATATTATTCTTTTGGGTCTGTTAACCCTTTGGGTCTTCTTATTTGGTATCCTCTTATGGATATTGGCCGTAGTTTACGCAATTAAATCCGACCCTCACAGGATCTTCATAGTGGCAGAGGATGGTAAATATGCAGTTTACGCTAACAGCGAGAAGGGGTTAAATATGGCCGCGGGTTTCTTCACAAGTTTAGGGGCTAAGAGAGTAACCCCAGTAGGAAAAGAACCGGATGTTGAGGAATTATACGATGAACTAGTTGGGAGGTACGTCAGCACCTGGGGCTCAAAATGGAAACTTGAGAAGGAAATAAAGAATCTCATGGATAAAGGTATTAGCCGAGAAGAAGCCATAAGAAAAATCTACAGCGAAGGAAAGGGCGAGGTGGCGACTGCTTAAATTTCCAGGAATATGGACAGGTCTCCTCCTTTCTCTGTTTTTCAATATTTTAAGTCTAACTTTGCCATTTCTGTTAACAGTGAGTAAAAGAGCGTTTGAGTTATGCATTAAATGAGTTTGGTTAGTGTAGGAAGAGGATTGGATCTTCAATTCGTTTGAAATGGAAGGGTTTAAACATGCCTAAATTGCCCAGTGTAATAGCTATTTTGAAATAGGGTATTCGACAAACATAATAAATGATGGCGCCCTCATTATATTATGAAGGAGGGCTTGAAGCATGATCAGCAGAATTCTTGTCCCAACCGATGGTTCCGAATGCTCATATAAGGCTCTGGATTGGGCGCTTGATCTGGCGGAAAAATATGGTGCAGAGGTTGAGTTGTTGTGCGTCATACCTACGACTGCCTTCGCTGTAATTGGTCCATGTGAAAGAGAACTGCAGGATCACGCGGAAAAAATCCTTGGGGAAGCCCTCGATAAGTCGAAGTCTAAACCTGGATTGAGGATATCAACAAAGATTCTTGTTGGAAGTCCCGCCGATAAAATAGTTGAAGAGAGTAAAGAAGGAAACTTTGACCTTATAGTTATGGGAAGCCGAGGGCTTGGCGGGATTAAAGGGTTCTTATTAGGAAGCGTGGCTGACAGGGTTGCTGACTTAGCTCAATGCCCAGTAATCGTAGTGAAATAAAGATTACATGACTGCTGAGAGAAGTTTTAACTAAAGGGGTCTTATAACCAAGATTCCTAATAGGCTTAGCAAGTTGATTATGTAAATCATAAGGAGGATTAAGCCCCCTCTTCTTCCCATATTCCCAGTCTCCATTAAATACCATAAGACAATATTCGATGTTACGCTGAACAGTATAAGGTCGGAGAGGACAACGAAATTCGCTCTTGAAGGAGTGAAAAGGAGAAGAATCCCCAAAATAAGCGTTGAGTTCAGGAAGCAACTTCCAACAATATCCCCCATAACTATTTCCATAAAACCAGCGTAGGCTGCCCGGATATCAACCGTAAACTCTGGCAAGCTTGTTCCAAATGCAATTAAAGTTGCTCCTATAATCGAAGCTGGAACCCCGAAAAAGGTGGCGATCTCTACGGCGGATTCTACGGCTAACCTTGCACCCGCAATAACGCCAAGAATCCCAGCAAGGGTTAAGGTAAACTCCTTTACAATTCTTCTATCTTTCGGCTCTTCAAAATTGCTTTCTTCATCTTCTTTTCTCCCTCGAAATAGGTTGAAGCTATGGATAAAAAACAAGACAAGCAGCAATAAACCAATAATGTTACCTGCGGTTTGGAGATATAGGAGCAGGAGAAGAGTTATTGAAACCCACATAAGTCCAGTTCTAAATTCGTTCTTATCCTCTTCTGTGAGAGCTGCTTTCGTAGTTTTTGATTTGTCAATGCTTGCAACAATGAGGCTCACACCTATTATAAAGGCTACATCCGCTATATTGGAGCCTAAAATATCGCCAAGCGAAACATCCATATTGCCAAGCGCGATAGCGTTTACGGCGACAGCGAGTTCCGGGAGAGACGTGGATGAGGCTACTAATAGAAGACTTAAGATGGATTTTCTCAGCCCCCTTTTCTCCGATATTGCAACCAAGTTCGATATGGCTACCTTGCTGGCTCCTACAAGCAAAGCTATACCTGTTGCCAGAAGCAGAAAGGATAGCCATATCATTAGATTTCGCCCTCAGCAAGTATAATCTCATCTCCCACATATTAATAGTTTGCAGAGCAAGTCTAATCGCCGTTTCGCATGTTTTTAAATCTCCTTAAATTTAATCTAGGTGATTTTCCCACCGCTTTTTGTGCTCCTTAGTTTTGCTGTTCATCCTGCTCAATGGGTCAAATTGTTGGGCCTGCTATCCTGTGATCTATTATAGTTTAGTTTGAAAAATGGGTTACTAATGCCGCTATCTTCAAATTAGGCAGTGGCATCTAAATTGAGACGAGAATAAAAAGGGGAAGCGGGCTTTATGGTATGCTGAATTCCGCCGACGCTGCAACTGGCTTTAATGTGATTTTCGACCATCCGTTTACTGTCGCCCTGTAGTCGCCCTCGTCAGGCTTTACAATTCTAATGGTGATTTCTTTTGATTCGCCAGGCTCTAAATTGACGAGCACTTGAGCTGAGACCGGTTTGTAGTATGGGATCCATTCTCCGTTAACCTTTTTCTCTATCACTAAGCCTAGAGCTGCGTTTGGGAATACTGCATCGCAGTTGCCTGTGTTATTCACGGTAACGCTGAGTACCACTTGATTCTTAAGTGCTCGTTTTTCAACCCATACTTCTAAGGCTGGGTTCTCCTCATGCGCTTCAGGCGGAACTGTTTTAGCCACGAATCTTCTGGCGAATCCCTTAAATTTCTCACCTAGGTTCTTTAGTTTTCCTAGGGCGTAGCCCATTTCACCGGCTTCCACGTGCTCCCTCGCTTCTTTTATCAGGTTGTTGAGCGCCTTCCTGAATTCGCCCATGTTCCTGAAGCCCATCTCACCCATTATCTCATCTAAAGCTGTCTCGTTAAGTTTTCCAACCATTGCCTCTAAGCGCTCCATTATTCTTATCCTGAACCTCTCCATCCTTTCAGCCATCTTAGCTTCAGCGTTTGCCTTCAACGCCTTGTGGGCCTCCGCTATAAGCTTATTTGCCTCAGCAAGCATATGGGCGACATCAGACACGTTTCCCTGTTCCAGAAGAGACTCCACCTCAGTTAGGTTCAATAGGGCTTTCGCGTCTAGAAGGGCTTTAATTTCCATTCCTAAAGCTTCGGTGAGGCTCTCTATTCTTTCAATCCTTTCAAGCGACCTATTTATTGCCACAAGCAATCCCTGAGCCTGAACCTCGGGTTTACCCTCAGCCTCGGCTTCTGTGACGCCTAAAGCGCATAATATTCTATGGATGTTTACCCAGACATTTTTGAAGACCCCCATTGCTTCCATGGCTTCGCTTATTGCGTCAGTGTAGTTGCCAGCCTCTAGATCCGCTTCAGCCTTATCTAATAGGTCTGATCCGTTTTTTATTAGCGAAACGTTTCCCCAAAAAGCATCCTTAAGATCTGAACTATTGATTAAACTGATGAGTGTTTCATTCGCTTTTATTCTATCCACTAGGGCGCTAACGCGCTCTTTAGCCTTAGACGCGTTGTTAACTATGATTTCAGCCTTCGTTTCTTCGTCTCTGAGAGACGCTGGCACTGCGGGGAAAGCCTGAGCGACTGTTGAAACTAGCAGAACCGCCAGCAGA
>CALKGV010000075.1 GCA_938091805.1 uncultured archaeon
TTAGCATGCCGTGTTTCATGGGCAAGAAACATGATGGTGGCAGAGGATCTTTTAAGAAAAGTCTTAGAAGCCTGCGCTAATAAACCTCTAATCCTAGTGGACAGGGGTCATGGTATCTTGAAGCATTGAGAAGCCTAGGCCTCAGGTGGAAACATATGACCCTCAGGATGAGAAACCGCGTAGAACGCTGGTTCAGCATCCTAAAAGCCAGAACAAAAAGGTTCAACAACAACTTCCCAAGCAACTCAACCCTAAAAAGCACAAAAACCTACCTAGAAGCATTCATAACCATCCACAACACACTACTCAAATCAAAAACTTGACAGCATCATTGTTGAAACCGAAAATGTTATCTAGTTTGCCTTAACATTTAGAGGATGCATGCTATAGGGGTGAATATTTGAAGCCCATAATTAGATATGAAAGAGAAATAGCCCCCGGCAGCAGCATGCCTTTTCCAGTGAAGATTCTTCTGTCTAAAAGCGATACGTCGACAGCCAGCGTTAGGCTCAGCATACTTGATGAAAACATGAAGATCGAGCTGCATGCGCATGACGAATGTGACCAGATGGAGTACTGCATTAGGGGCAAAGCCGTAATGTTCATTGAGGGTTTAGGTGAAAAAGAAATACGTGAAGGAGCATTCACGTATGTTCCTAAAGGCGTAAAACACAGCATAGTGAAAGTCATCGAACCATTAGCGGTCCTAACGGTTTTTGTGCCACCGCTATTCTAAAAATAAAAAATGTTAAATAAAGGCTTAGATGCGATGCAGCTAGGTTCTGGACGCTGAGGCTCTCTCTCTTCCAGCCCTCTCTTCTTGCCCATAATACGCTGTCCACTTCAGTTTCCGCGGATCACGCCCCAAAACTAGAAAGTTTTTTCTACACTTACTTGAGCAGAACCAAAATATTGTCCCATCGTTATTCACATACATTATTCCAGTTCCTTGATTAAACTCGTGGCCGCAAAAGGAGCAGCGCCGAGGTTTAGGCATTTCCCCTCAAATCCTCCGAAGTTCTTTAGTTGCATGCCAGCAGATTCAGATCTCCTTACTTGCTACTTTATCTTTCTAGCTTCCCTCTCCGTCTCTCTCAGCATCAGTATGTCGCTTAGCCTAACGGGTCCCTTAACGTTCCTAGTTATTATTCGACCTTTGTCAGGTCCTTCAAGCACTCGAACCCTAACCTGCTCTATTTCGCCTGTTACCCCAGTTCGCCCTATCACCTGAATTACTTCAGCTGGTGTTGGAGCGCCTTCCTCAGGGGTTCTCTCCTCCCTGGTTTCTCTAGTTTCCCTTCGGCTCAAATTGCTTAGCCTCCCTTAATCTTTTGAATCCTAGTTATGATTTCCCTGATGAGGTCAGTAGCTTCGCCGGTTTCAATTATGCATACCGAGGCAGCTGGAACCTCTATTCCGGCCGCTGAACCCAGCTTAGCTTTACTTGGCACATATGTATACGGTATTTTACGTTCATCGCATAGTAATGGGAGATGCGCAACAACCTCCGGCGGGTCAACGTCCTCAGCTATCACAACCAGTTTAGCGATTCCTCTCTCCACAGCCTTCGTTGTCTCATTTGTTCCCTTACGTATTTTGCCGGTTTTAGCAGCTATTTGCACGGCTTCGTACGTGGCGTTCACAACCTCGTTCGGTAACTCAAATTTAACATAGAAGGGTTTCGGCATACTTATCACTCAACTTCATTAACGCATGTCTCGGTTTCATATGTTTATCCCTAAACTATAAGGAATTTCCCTATATACATTGCGGTTAAACCTTATATAAAGTTAATTAAATCCGGGGCATGTCCAATAATTACTTAAATTTAGATGTTTCTGAACTGTTTTTCCGGACTAAGATATCCTTCGCCACCATTTACGATCGGCTAAAGAGGCGGAAATTCTCTTCCCTTCACTGTTCCAGCATGGAAAACAATTCTCCACGAACAATTATTGGACACGCCCTTAAATCCGAGATTTCTTAAGGAATGTCGATGAGATGTCCAGCCCAGTAATAAGCACATAAAGTAGTGGCTTCAAAAAATGAATTTGCATGTTAAATTTGGAAATAAGTGCTTCCATAATTTTCAACCTCCGGTATTACGTATGGTCCTTCTGGCACAACGGCGATTCTGGAGTTTCTGCCTGCAATGCGATATGCTTGTTCAAGTGCTTCTTCAGAGCTTGAGGCAGGGAAAATATGCATCTCCTCAATTAAACTATGTTTTATATTTTTTGTTACGAGAATAACGTTCGCTTTCATCAGTATCTGGGCTAATATTTGGGCTTCCCACTGATCCTTAATCGGTTCTTCCCGCCTTATTCTTTCCAATGTTTCTCCAGGATTTTTTGCTTCGGCTATAAGCTGATAAAAGTTTTCATGCCCTCTGCCTATTCCATCTATGCATTCGGCGAAAATTACTATTACGCCTCCCTTTCTGACGATTAATTCGCCTGTTGCCATGCCCTTAACAGCCTGATATAGATCTCTATCCAACGGATAGCCGCCGTTACTTGTTATCACTATGTCAGCCCTAGATGGAGACTTAACCTTCACATGCGCATCTAGGAATTTAACGCCCTCTGAATGGGCCTTGAAAATGTCTCCGGCGAATACCCCGGTAATCCTATGATTCTTATCAATCACAACATTCACTAAATATGTATGTTTATGTTTAATCATTCTCGCGGCTTCAACCATATCCTCATGTATCGGGTTTCCGCTGAGAACACCGTAGCGTGAAAGCGGATGCATAATCATTTTGAAGCTATGATTATGGAATATGGATTCTTTCCCAGCGACGCCCGGCAGAATTGCTTTTCTCCCACCGCTGTAGCCGGCGAAGAAATGCGGCTCAATTAACCCTGTAAGCACGACAAGGTCTGATTCAACTATAAGCCTATTCACGTAGACTGGTGTTCTAAAGGATGTTTCACCAAGGTAAATGATGCTCTTTTCATCTTCAGCATCGTGATTTATAACCTCAACCTCCTCAAGGGTTTCTTCACCTAGAAATTCTTTAAGCTCATCTTTTGAGGCTGATCTATGAAGCCCGTAAGCCACCAAAATTTTCAATTCATCGGTTCTCCGACCGGCTTTTTTAATAGCCTCGATTACTGGCGGTATCAAAATCTTATTCGGCGTCGCCCGCGTGTAGTCGCTTACAACAATAGTTATCCTGCTCCTTCCAGAGGCCGCCAAGGATAGAGGCTCATCACCTATAGGCGCATTCAACGAGTTTCTAATAGCCTCAGATTCATTGATTACTGGGTCAAAATAGGCGGACCTTAAAATGGCCATTACATTTCTATCCGGCAAATCTACATTAGCTACGCCCTTACCATAAGGCACATTAATGATCATTGGATGCTCACACATTGATCAAATTGATTCGCCTATTTCGATGCTCTTTTGGAAAAAGAAAGATATTAGCGTTGTTGAATCGCTGAGAATCCCTTGATGACATCGGCAATTATGTCCGCGGTTTTGGCAAAAGTTTTCGAGTTAGTTTTTATTGCGAAATCAAAATCTGCTGGATCCACAGAATCCTTTTTGAAGAACCTTTGAACTATGCCATTTCGATCTTTATCGCTTCTTTCAACATCATCTTTTGCCTCATCGAGTGGTATGCCCCTTCTACTGGCAACATGCCTAACTCTCTCCTCAAAGGATGCGTTCAGAAATATCTTTATCAAGTCTTCTCTATCAAGTAAGAAGAAGGCCGATCTGCCCTCAACTATTATGTTGTCTCTCTGCAGAATCTCCTCAAGCTTGTCTTTTATAACCATGTCTATATCGACTTCGCCGGATCTGCTTAGAACATCAAAATCCTTTATCGCCGTGAGGATTTTGCTTGTATTCACTATTTCCAAATTGAATTTTCCGGAGAGTATCTCAGCAACCTCAGTGCATCCTGAGCCCAAATAGCCGCATAAAGCAATCTTCATTTCATTCACAACCCCCATTTAATGTCTCAAATTATAATGTTTACGACGTTTATATAATAATTTTGGATTAAATTCATCTGTGCGTGAAGACCGCCACAATTTTTCCATAAACCTTTTCAATTCTGGCAAAGCCGAACCGTTCCAACTGCACAATTTTATCCGGAAAAACGCTTCTGAAGTTATCTTCAACCAAACCGTTTACCACGGAGTTATCCGGCATAATGATCTCGCATGGCAATCCGCTATTCTCCGGAATCCAGTGGATTAGATGCGCGCCGATTTTTCTAGCTTCACCGTACGTTTCGCTGTGGAAACTTGAGACCGCATGGTCTTCATGGACTTTTTCAATCTTAATGTTAAATAGCTCCATGAGGCGCACTACAAAGTTTGGCTTAAGCATCTTAGCATCTTGACCGGATATTAAAAAATGTGCTTCACCGTTTACTGGCTTAATCTGGAAGACGCGCTTCCCCCTACTAGGATAGTCTGGGTGTAAAGGTATCTGCGCAGTGTACTCTTTACTAATATTTTTGACTATAAGCTTCACTGGGTCCCATATGAAGAAGTATCTGTCGGCTTCACGGTCAATAATTTTCCTATTATATGCATAGAGATTGTCCCAGCTCAATGTTATATCAGCCGTTCTCGGGCCGATCTCAAGTATAAGCTTCCTTATGGCCTCCGGCTTTATGCCCCTGCGCCTCAGGGCTAAGAAGGTTGCCAGCCTAGGATCATCCCAACCAGCGTATAATCCTTCTCGGACACCACGTAAAATCTTGGATTTGCTAAGCGAGGTGCCTTCAATTTTAAGCCTTCCATAATGTATCGCTTCAGGATACTCCCATCCTAGGTGGCGATATAAGTATCTCTGTCTTTCCTGATTGGTCAGATGCTCCTTTCCGCGTATAATATGCGTTATGCCGTTCAAGTGGTCATCAACACCACATGCGAAGTTGTAGAGCGGCCAAACCCTATATTTTGAGCCAACTCTTGGATGCGGATGCTTCTTGGTATCTATAATTCTAAAGGCCGGCCAGTCTCTAACAGCCGGATTGGGGTGATCTAAATCGGTTTTTATCCGCATCACTGCCTCCTCCTCAGCGTAGGTTCCATTCAGCATTGCTTCCCATCGACGCATGTTCTCCTCGGGTTTAAGGCTTCGACAAGGGCAGGGTTCACCGGCTCTAATCCTTTTACGGTTTTCATCAGCTGGGCATGTGCAAATGTATGCATAGCCATCTTTGAGCAATTTCTCAGCGTAATCATAGTAAATTTCAATTCGATCGCTCTGAATATGCTCCTCATCTGGATAGCAGCCCAGCCACTCAAGATCCTTTCTAATTAGGTCCATGAATTGTAATGAGGACTTCTTCAGCCTTGGATCAGTATCCTCAAATCTCAGTATGAACCGCCCGCGATACATTCTTGCATATTCATAGCTTAGAATTATCGCCCGCGCTGAGCCTAAATGCAATACGCAGTCCGGGTTGGGTGCGAAGCGCGTTGTAATGCGCTCATATTTCTCAACATTTGGTAACGGTGGAAGAACCTTTTCTTCAACTTTTCCCTTACTTCTTTCCCTCGAAAGCGCCTCCGGCCATGAATCCTTAATTATCCTTATCTGCTCCTCAATAGGGATTTCATTAACTTCCTTAACTATCTCATCCACTAATCTGATAACTTCTTTAATTACGCTCTTAAGCTCAGGCTTTTCACTCAGAAGCTTACCTAAAACAGGTTTGCTTTGCGCCTTTCCATCGTGGGATACGGCGTTTATTAGAGCTAATCTCCGTATGTCTCCTTTAACGGAATCTAGGTTACTTGCTGGAGCGCTCAAGCAGCGGCGCCTCTCAGAAGATTAAAGATTTAGAAGCATTAAATCTTTCTCTGAATTAAATACTCGGCAAGCATCTTAATTTTCTCCTTCGCCTCAGAGGGAGGGAGGATCTTCTCAATTTCCCTCCAGCTTTCCTCAACGATTCTCGCCGCTGTTATCTTAGCATATTCGATGGCGCCACACTTCCTCATTATTTCCACGGCTTTTCTCTTAAGGTTCTCATCCCTCGTGTGCATGCTAAGTATCCTTATCAGCTCCTCCCTATCATCTTGCGCGGCGTTCTGGAGAGTATATATGACCATCAGAGTTAGTTTGCCCTCGGTTATATCCATTCCAAGCCCGCCTTTACCCTTGGCAAACTCTTCACCAGCAATGTCCAGTATGTCGTCTTGTATTTGGAAGGCAACCCCAATTGACTCGGCAAATCTGCCTATCTTCTCAATAGCATCATCGCTGGCGCCAGCCAATGTGGCAGCCATCTTAGCAGCCATCCTCGCAAGCGTTCCTGTTTTATAGGCACACATCTGAAGATAATTTTCCTCAATTATTTCATCTGCTGGAACTAGCCCTTTATGCCACGCTATGTCTATTGCCTGCCCAAGGCTTAAGTTTATCATCTCCTGAACGTACACTTCATATATCTGCCTAGCCCTATCCTGAAGGATGGCATCCCCTTTTTCGCTGAGAACTATCATGGGCAGAAAGTACATGGCCTGAGAGAGATTTATGGCCACATCAACACCGAATATTTTATATGTGCATGGTTTACCCCTTCTCATTTCAGATGAGTCTTCAATATCATCGGCTATTAGAGTTCCATTATGAATAACTTCAGGTATTATGGCGAAGTCTAGGGCTTCCAGGGGTTCTCCGCCTAAAGCCTCATATATAAGCAGAAAGAGCACAGGCCTCCATCTTTTGCCGCCTCTATCTAGAAATTCCCATAAAGGCTCGCTTATGGATCTATTTACGGCCTCCAGGTCTAATCGATATTTCGGTGGTACAATTCTGAAAAGTAGGGATTTATCCGTAAATTTTCTTGGTATATACTTCTCAATATGCTCATCTATCAATTTAGCATATTTCTCAAGAATCTCCTCCACATTACTTTCGCTCATCTTTTAAGTTTCCTCCTGGCGTAAATTTCCGGATTAAAGCCTCTGGCTCTGAGCCACTCAGCGGTTCTGCCCAATATAACTAACGGAGCTTCCCTTAACTCCTGTATTGACGTAGCCCCAGCGAGAAACATGATGTTCTTCAGATGCTCTATGAGTGAGCGCAGGGTTACTACGACATCTTCATAACCTCTAGATGCAGATATCAGTATTGGGCGGGCTAACCCGGTCATTGATGCCCCTAAGGCTATAGCCTTCGCCACATCTATTCCAGATCTTAACCCGCCTGACGCTATGACTGGTAAATCGACTGATTGAACAACCTCAACTAGGCTGATGGCAGTTGGTATCCCCCAATCCCAGAGCAATAAACCTAGGTCCCGCCCGAAAGCGTTTCCCTGCTCTACAGCCCTATAATACTCAACGGCAGCCCAGCTTGTCCCACCCGCCCCAGCAACATCTATGCATGCAACCCCCGCCTCCTTAAGATTTCTCGCCACCTCAGCTGATATCCCTGAGCCTGTCTCCTTAACAATCAATGGAACATCCAGTTTTTCCACCAGCCTCCTTATATTGCCTATAACCCCCGAATACACTTTTTCCCCCTCAGGCTGAATTGCCTCCTGAAGTGGGTTCAAATGTATTGCTAAGGCATCGGCATTAATCATTTCAACCGCCCTACTTATCTTATTAATATCGCATTCCCCTGCGATCTGGGGGCCGCCAATGTTTGATATTATGAATGCATTCGGAGCCTTCTTCCTAACAGTTGCGAATGTTTTTTCCATCTCTGGGTTCTCTAGGGCTGCACGTTGACTTCCAACACCCATCCCTAAACCCAACTCTTCAACAGCCTGAGCTATCGCAGAGTTTATTTCAAGAGCTTTTGATGTTCCACCGGTCATGCCCTCAACTATTATTGGAGCCGAGAATCTGTGGTTGAGGAATATTGTTTCAGTTTTCACATCGCTTAGATTCAACTCCGGCAACGCTTGATGTATCAGGAAGACTTCTTCAAAGCCAGTTGTTATCTCCTTTGCCTCAACATTCTTTTCTAGGCAGATTCTTAAGTGATCCTCTTTTCTATTTTTTATTATGGCGATCCTCTTCACCCCTTAATGATCCTGGTCCCCCTAACATTTTCCCCGGATAATGCCCTGCGTATGTTGTCTGGTTTCAGCGCGTTCACAATCAACACTTCAATACCGTTCATAACTGGTAAAGTTAACTCAAAAATTTTTCCCATCATCCCGCCGGTTACATCAACAGTCTTGGAGCCGCTGACCTCTCCAACCAGTTCTCTAAGATCTCCAAGAGTGGCATGCTCAATAAGTTGAGCTGAAGGGTTGGTTTTTGGGTCGGAGGTATAGAGACCGTCCACATCCACGCCCACGATCACTTTTTCAGCACCTAATTTAACAGCCAAAATGGAGATTAATTGGTCTCCGGAGAGTATTGCGAAGCCTTTCTCATGATCAAGTACTGGGTCACCGTATGAAACCGGTATGAAGCCCATGCTGACGGCGTGCGTTAGTATGTCTAGGGGAATATCATGTATTCTTCCATGCCTCGTTATAATAGACGAGGAGGGAGATATGCTAAGGGCCGGAAGCCCCTTACCTATTAATGCCTCGACAATAAGCTTGTTCAATGACATCATCGCATTGTGGGTTTCGGAAAAGCCTATTAACTGATGCTTGCCTTTAAATCCTTCAGTAATCTTATACCTAGCGGCTATTGGATGCCCATAACTTCCACCGCCGTGAACGATCACTAGATGAGAGACTTCGGAGTCCGCTACCTCCTCAGCCAGCCTATTAATTGCCTCAGTATTCGGCGTCAAAAACTTATCCTTCACCGTTATGACTGAGCCGCCTAGCTTAAGCATTATAGGTTTACTCTTCAATCTTCACACCCTCTAACGTCATCTCGGTGATGAAGGCTTCACCGCCAGCATGCCTAATGGCGTCTGCAACCCTATTAAGATCCATGCGTCTAGATAAGGCAATAATGCAGCCCCCTCCCCCCGCTCCGGTCAGCTTGGCGCCCAACGCCCCGGCTCTCCTCGCCGCATACACAAGCCTCTCAATTTCGTCGCTGGAAACACCGACAGCGTATAAAAGCGCATGGTTGATATTCATCAGGTCCCCTAAAATCTCTAGGTCCCCGCTTTCTAATGCCTTAACCCCTAAGGCAGCTAGGTCGCCGCCGACATCCATAATCTTGTCAACTATAAGTGGGTTTCGCTCTCTAAGCTTACTTACCCGAGAAATCATTTCACCAGTTACTCGTTCAATTTTAGTATCGCCAACAACAAGCGGCAGATCCACATCCATGTTCAGCCGTTCCCCCCTCACGTTTCTACGATACATTAGGATGCCGCCGTAGGTTGATATTGCTGGGTCCACGCCGGAAGGGTTCCCATGAATAATCTTTTCAGCTTCGAAAGCTACCCTGAAAATCTCCTCCTTACTGAGGTTTATCTCCAAAAGTTTTCCTAAAGCTGCGGCTGATGCGACAGCTACGGCGGCTGATGAGCCTAATCCGGAGGCAATCGGGATTCTTGAATCCACATGTATCTCAAACCCCGCATTCTCACCTGATATGGATAGAAGCCTACTTGCAACAGTGTATATTGGCTTAAGCTTGCGCTCCGCTTCCATTCCTCCCTCAATAGGCTGATACTTGCCGTCCGACGAGAATATGCCTGAAACTCTCATGTTTTCAGATTTAACTAGGATCCCCCCATTCGCTCTAGGTCTGGCGGTTACATAAGCCCTCCTATTAATGGCTATAACTATCGCTGGCTTATCGTAAACAACGAAATGCTCGCCGAATAGTATTATTTTAGCGGGCGCTGAAGCCCTAGATCGCAACATCAACTGGTTATTCCCCAATTAAATTTTTTAAGCTGGTTCTAATTAAACTGTCACTTGGTTATTGCTATGGCCGCATAGCCGACCACAGCCGACATGTCGTCGGTTATATCTCCGCTTGTCTTATAGCTTAGGAGCTCAGCATTTCTGAAACCTAGCTTCTTCGATGCAACTATGAGTGACGCTATAGGACCATACCCGCAGGCCGTTACATTACGTGATTCCAAAGTTGAGTAAAAGAGTTCTTCGTCAAGTTGTAATATTGCATTTATAGCCACCCTATCCTTCTCGCTCGCCCTTCTATGAGGCTCATAATGGGTCATGTCGGATGAGGCTATTATGACAGCATTTCTATCCTTAAGAGCTTCGGCCAGCGCCTGACCGACCTCACGGGCAGTTTCAAGATCCTGCATCAAAAAACATATTGGAACAAACTTAAACGATCCGTAAATATACTGGAGAAAGGGAAGCTGAACCTCTATTGAATGCTCATAGACATGGGCGGTTTCATCAGCATCGATTATGCCGGAGCGTCGGAGAATTTCCCTAGCGGCGTCGCCATCTATCTCGCTGTCGCCCAGCGGTGTACGCCAAACACCGCGATCCATAATTGCAACGCCGCTTCCAATGCCCTGATGATTCGGACCTAGAATCACAAATAGATCGACGCGTCCATCATTGGCCAACTGATAGTATGCGTTAGCAGCAACAGGTCCGGAATACATGTATCCGGCATGGGGGCAGATAAGCCCGATGATTCTCCGCGGCCCATTCTCCTGAAGCTCTGGAAGCCTGCCTGGGCCGAACTTGTGAGTGAAGCATCTTTCTATTTGCCTTCTTAAAGATTCCTTTGAGCCAGCGTAGAAGCTCCCAGCATACCTCGGATACCTAACTCTGCTTGACAGGATTATTTTCCTCCCATAAATCAACTAAGTAAAGTATTCTTAAAGGAAAATATAAAATATTAGCCTAAGTATGCGTTGTAGCGGAAACAGAAGTAGTGAATATTTAGCAAGTTTTCATTGCTTTACTCTTCTTGCTGCTGCGTTCTCTCGACGAGCTTAACCTCAAAATCATCCATAGAAACTGTGAGATCGCCATCCGGAGGGATTTCATTTCTTTCGCGAAGTATCTGCCTGGCTAAAAGCCAATATATTACAGCAAGCGCTCTCCTACCCTTATTATTTGTTGGTATAACTAAGTCCACATTTGTGAAATCGTTGTCTGTGCTGCATAAGGCTACAACAGGTATGCCTACGCTTGTCGCCTCTTTAACGGCTTGTGCGTCAGCCCTGGGGTCTGAGACCAATATAACATCCGGTTCAATCCTTCCTGGATAAAGCGGATTTAAAAGTAAACCTGGAATGAAGCGCCCTATGACCGGCGTCGCCCTTGTTACCTCACAGAACTTTGCAACAGGCTCCCTAGCGTACAACCTTACAGCTGTGGCAGCAACCTTAGGCGGGTCGAATCTGCTAAGGAACTTCGCTGCAATTCTTATCCGCTCATCAATTTTCTTTATGTCTAGGACGAAGAGCCCGTCGCTCCTAACTTTATAAATGAATGGCTCCATGTCCTTCGTCTTGATTTTTGCTCCAATATGCACGCCAGCTGAGAGCAGTATGTCATGCGATAAAAGCAGTAGCGTTTCAGTTGTTATACCAGTGTCGCTATCAGTTTTCTCCCTAAAAGACATTTCTCTCCCCCTAAATTTTTATTCTGGCCATTCTTGCCCTATCGCCTAGAATCTCCTCGATGTATATGAGTTCATTAATCTTCGCTATGCGCTCCCCCCCAGCTACGCCGGTCTTTATTACTGGGCAGCCGAACCCTACGGCCAAGTGCGCTATATGGAATGATGTTGTTTCCCCAGATCTGTGAGATACCACTGGCACATATCCGCTTTCCTTAGCCAATTTGGTTGTTTTCCAAGTATCCGTTAATGTCCCAACCTGATTCATTTTAATAATTATTGCATTACCAGCCCCTTTAGATACACCTACGTTTAAGCGTTCCTCGTTCGTAACGAAGAGGTCATCGCCGCATATTAGGCAACCCTTAACCTTAGAAGTTAGCTCGCTGAAACTCTCAAAATCATCTTCATGGAATGGGTCCTCAACATAAATGAGATTATATTTTTCAATTAAATCTAAAATGTACTCGAGTTGCTCGCCGGAATCCCTCTCAACACCCTCATTTGCATATATATAGCGTTCTCTGTTTGGATCCCAGAGCGATGAGGAGGCGGCATCTAAGCCGACCCTGCATTTAAAGCCAACCTCGTTAGAGACTTCTTCGCAAGCTTTTGAGACGACTTCAAGCGCCCCCTCATTAGATACGTTTGGAGCCCAAGCTCCCTCATCCCCTCTCCCGCCAGTGAAGTATGGATCGACCTTAATCAGCAGGTCCTTAATCCTCCTATGAATTCTAATGTTCGCTTCAGCGGCAGCAATAAAGTTAGGTGCACCAATGGGTAAAATCAGAAATTCCTGCATGTCCGGAACCTTGCCCAGAGCATGTTTACCGCCGCCAAGAACATTGCCAAGCGGGTAAGGCATGTTGCACGCTAAATATCCGCCCAAATACTGGAAGAGCGGCATACCATACGAGTTTGCTGCTGCATCAGCAGCGGCTAAAGATACGGCGTAAGCAGTGTTTCCGCCGATCTTCATGAAATTTTTGGTTCCGTCGAGTTCGTGAAGAATGTTATCTATATCCTCCTGCTCATCGGCATTTAACCCTATAAGTTCAGGCGCTATTAACTCCTCAACCTTCCTTACTGCCTCATCCACGCCTCCAGGCGGGTAGGCAATCGCTTCAGCTTTCCCTTTGCTTGCTCCGCTGGGCGCGGACGCCACTCCAAAACCATCAATCGTTGTTATTTCAACCTCTATGGTCGCTTCTCCCCTGCTGTTAAAGATCTTTCTTGCTCTTACATCCTCAATTACGGTTGACATTGCTTCCCTATTCCTCCTCAGTTTCCTTCCTCTTTTCATAAAATTTTATGAGATCATCTATTATCTCAACATGAGATAGAAGCATCCGCCGGCAGCAGTAGCGGATTAAACCTAAACTGTCAAGAACCTTTTCTGGACTCTCGCCGCTTTTCACTCTTCTAGCGAATTCCTCCCATTTATCGCCTATGAGCTTACCGCACGTGAAGCATCTCACCGGAATTATCATCTTCTCATCCTTCCAAAAAGTAATGGGATTTTCACCTATAACTCTTCTGGTCTCTAGCCCTAGCGCCTGGTCCGCCAAACTTTTTAGGTTCTTTCCTTCTAGGGTCTCCGGATATCAGAGTTCTATCAATCTTCAAGAATGCTGACTTTATATGCGTGCTTTTCGTCCATTTAACCAGCGCCCTAGCGATCGCCATTCTAGCTGCTTCAGCTTGACCCATAAATCCACCGCCCTCTACCTTAACATTTATATCTAAGTTCTTCCAGGCTTCCTTCCCGACAGCAATTAAGGGTTCAAGGATTTTTAGGCGTGCAACCTCAGGCTCATATATCTCAATCGGCACATTATTCACGCGTATCCTTCCCATTCCAGGCTTCACAGTTGCCTTTGCAATTGCAGTTTTCCGTTTTCCACTTACAACCAAAACCTTTTTCGCCGTTGAACTTGACATCACCATTCACCTATCCTTTAATGGCTCGAGCCAGCTCAGAAACAGATATGTAGCGGCTCCTTAACCTGCTTACATCAGCTTCAGAAATGGTCTCCATATTTTTACCCTTAAATTCTTCAGGAATACCCGCATAAACCCTCAATCTTTTGAACGCTTCCCTCCCACGCGGGGTTTTATATGGTAACATGCCACGTATAACTTTTTTAACGATATTATCGGGCCTTCTAGGGTGAATGGGCCCCTTTTTGGGATGCCCAACTTGAAGAAACTCACGTTTTTCCCGGATTATACTGGGCCTTTTACCCGATATTACGGCATTTTCAGCGTTCACTATGATGATTTTCTCGCCGCTGAGAAGTCTTTTAGCAACTACGCTTGCCATTCTCCCAAGGATTAAACCCTTGGCGTCAATTATGGTTGAACTGCTATTGTTAACTGCGCGCATCTATGAATCACCCAACTATTTTAACATTAGAACCTTTAGGGTTCGCTTTTATTAGTTCAGGTATGGATAAACATTTACCTTTTGCCTTAATTATTTTCTGGCGGGCCTGCTCCGAGAAGTCGAGGGCTGCAACCTTAACTGGGTGGGTTATTAATCCGGCGCCTAAAACCTTGCCCGGAACAACAACTTCATCACCATCTTTTGTATATCGGTTTATGCGGCTTACATTAACGGCTATGCGTTTTCTTTTAGGTTTCGCTAGGTTTTCAGCCACAGTTCTCCATATGCTGGCTTCATTCTCCTTAGCGGTTTTTCTTAAAAGACGTATGAGCCTTATAAGCTCCGGATTAGTGATTTTAAGATTTTCCAATCTCATCTAATAAACCCTCAATCTGGCTTATAAATTCAGAATATTTATCCTCATAAATCTTTAGTGCTTCAAATATTATTCGTTCAACAGGTAAGGCTCCTGTTGACTCAACATAAAATATAAATTTATTCTCATCCCAGCTCACTTGAATTGGCGGAGGCTTCTTCTCGCAAACCCTCACGCAGTCATTGCATAATATGCATTCCATTTCCTTCACAATCTTTATGCCTCCGCCCTCTTTAGCGATAACTCCCCTTGGGCAGATTTCAACGCATTTTCCGCAAGCGTCGCATGTTAAATTGTCTATCTTAAGCATTGGCACATATCTGTAAATGCAAGATGAGACAGGCTGCCACTTAGCATGTTCCCTTCCTCTGCCAAGCTTCGCGTATGCTTCAAGCCTTATCTTTTGCCCAGTTGCCAACTTGACTATTGGGATTTTATCGCTCACAGGTACCACCCTGGGATCCTCCGGAATCAAGTCGCCGGAAAATACCGTGCGAATGCCATTATCCGCTTCAACATTGAGAGTTAAGATCGCCCTGCAGCGGCTGCATCCAAAATCGCTTTTACAGCCGCATTTCTCCGGAAGATTATATGAATCTAGATCTGTTTTAAGGGGGATTAAGCCCAATCTTAAAGCGAGTATTTCATCGTGAAGAACCGATGAGTTCTCATATATTACTATATCATCCATGGCCATTGTGGGAACCTCTGAGAGAATTATTCTCCTAAGAGTATTCGCTAATGCAGCATTTATTCCCTCCACTATGAAACGCATAGATAAATCATTTTTCTCAAGCATATTTACACGCATGACTTAATCCTCTATGAAGTGATGAACTTTTTCTCATAGAGAGCAAATAGGGATATTTCAATCTTTCCTTCCTACGCGGCTTCTCTAGGACTAAACTCGTCTGCCTCTACGCCCGCCCTTACGCCTAGTGCCATCATGGGGTATTGGTGTGGTCTCTTCTATACGCCCGATCATCTTGAAACCTGCCCTAGCTAAAGCCCTTATAGCCGCCTGTGCTCCGGGACCAGGTGTTCTCGGCCCTGAGCCGCCTGGTGCACGAACCTTTATGTGTATAGCGGTTATCCCTTTATCCTTCGCTACGCTGGCTGCATATGCTGCTGCCCTCATAGCTGCATATGGTGATGATTCTTGTCTATCAGCCTTAACGAACATTCCCCCAGATGCCCTTGCTATTGTTTCCGCCCCTGAAAGATCAGTTATGTGAACTATCGTATTATTATAGGAGCTATATATGTGAGCTACCCCCCATTTCTCCTCTTTCCTACTGCTCACCTTATCCCTCACCTCCGCTGGATTTAGATGATGTCTCCATAACTAGCCTCAATGGATGCTCTGGATTGCTGAAGGGGCTTGTAGACGAGTACATTACGCTTTTTTCCTCCTCCTTTCTTACGATGTAGCTGGGGGAATAGACCACCCTGCCATTTACAGCTATGTGCCCATGCGTTATCAGCTGGCGGGCTTGATTGGGAGTTTTAGCTAATCCCTTTCTGAAAACTATTGTCTGCAATCTTCTCTCAAGAACATCTTCAACTGTCATGTCTAGAACATCGTCTAATACGGCGTTCTCAGATAAAAATCCTAAGCGCTTAAGTTTTCCTAAAAACTCAGCCTCAAGCTTAGATCTTCTTTCAGCCGGCATGCTCATTAAAGATCTTGCTACGCCTCTAAACTTTGAAAGCATCGTTTTATGGCGCCATAGTTCACGTTTATTCCTTAAACCATACTGCCCAAGCAGCACAAGTTCGCTTTGAAGCACGTCGCTTCTCCATGGGAATCGAGGGGTCTCATATTTTTTCTTGGGCTTCTTAGGATCTCCCACATCCGTCACCTCGCGGCTTTAGATTTTTTCGATACACCCACAGTTTTACCAGATCTACCGGTGGTTTTAGTTCTTTGGCCGCGAACCTTAAGCCCGTAAGCATGGCGGTAACCACGCCAACACCATATGCTCTTTAATCTCTCTATGTCAGCCTTAACCTGCAAGTCAATATCTGAAGAAATTAGGTGCAGATCTTTACCGGACTCTATATCCCGGCGGCGATTGAAAAGCCAGCTTGGGATACCGTAATCGGGAAGGTTTCTAATAATTTCTTCAATTTCTTCAATTTTCTCGTCAGTTAGGTAACCCGCTCTCGTTTCAGGCGAAACTCCGGCTTTCTCAGCAATAATATACGCAAGCCTTATGCCTACACCTTTAATATCGCTTAGAGCGTCCACTACATTTTTCATCCCGTCAACGTCTTTATCCACTATGCGGACGATATGTCTGAATCCAGTTGACATTTTCAGCTAAGCCCTCTGTGAAGGTTTCCGCAAATAACAAGGAAAGAACGCTTTTTTATTTAAATATATCGCCTCCATCAGCGCCTGAGCCAAAATATATTTATTAGCTTAGCCCTAAAATATTATGGGGATGACCTTGGTTTCAGCATGCGTCTTAATTAGAACCGAGCATGGCAAATTTGAGGATGTGGTTAAAATACTAAAACAGATAAAAGGCGTCAAAAAGGCTTTTCCAGTTTTAGGAAGATACGATGTTGTAGCTGAAGTTGAAGCCGCAGATATGAAAGAGCTAGGTTCAACGGTTCTCAGGATGAGCCGACTGGGCGGCGTGGTTTTCACTGAGACCCTTATAGAAGTAGAATATTAGGGATTAAGGAGGTAATTTAATGTTAAATGCATGCATCCTCTTAAAAGTTGTTCCAACAAAAGCTGAATCTATTCTCAGCTCTATAAGGAAAATCGAAGGTGTTAAAAAAGCATATCTAACTTATGGTAGATTCGATATGGTTGTTTTCTTAGAGGTAAAGGATTACGCGGAGCTTAGAAGCGCAACTACAGCAGTAAATAGCATAAACGGCGTGAGAAGCACAGAAACGCTCGCAGAGGCTTAGCCTGACCTGGCCGAAGCATCGCAGATATCTTCTCCATTATACTGGTGTTCCCTAATGATATTTTTCGTAGCCTCAAAAGCTGACTTAGCCGGATTAAATATAGCTAAAAGCCTCCTGAAACTGCTCAATTTCAGGGAGACCGATGAAAAATTCTGCGGGAACGCTGTTTACTCGGCGTTTACTCAGAGTTCTGAAGAGGCTAAGCTGGTGTTTACTGATGATGAGCCGGTGAATACTCAAAACTTGCCATATCCAAATAATTTAAGAATGGTCATTTTTATATCAAGACATAGTAGTAGAAGCGGAACCCCAACGCTTTCTGTTCATACGCCCGGAAACATCGGTGAAGCCGCTCTCGGGGGGCTTCCAAGGAAGGTATCTATATCGCCAGCAAGCGCAATGAAGGCGGCTCTTATTGAAATGAAAAAGGCTCGGGATGAAATGGATCTTCCATATGAAGTCTCATATGAATGCACGCATCACGGGCCATCTCTCGATATCCCAGCGATGTTTGCTGAGCTCGGTAGTTCTCCGGAGCAGTGGAGCGATGTTAGAGCGGCTGAGGCAGTTGCGAGGGGCGCTGTGGCAGCAGCTGTAAATAGGGAAATTTACCCGGCGATTTTAGGAATTGGCGGGCAACACTACAATAATAAGTTTACTCGAATAGCCTTAACAAGTAACGTGGCCTTCGGACATATGATTCCAAAATATGCTCTGCCAAATTTTGATGAGTACATGCTAAGGCAATGCGTCATTAAAACTGTTGAGCATGTGGAAAAGGTCCTTTTGGATTGGAAGGGAATAAGGGGCGATGATAAGGAACCGCTAATTGAACTTTTAAAGACTATGGGTTTAGAAATTGAGAAGGTGTAATATCCATTAACCTTTTTCTTTACTCAGCCGCTCACCCGTCCCTTCTCCTGAACCTTCGCCTCTAAAGTCAAGGCTTCAACATGCGCTCTTCTTATCAGTTCAGGAAGGGTCTCTGGCAATAAGACGCTGGCATTTATAGCGAGGTTTCTTGCTTCAGAAACGGCCCTACTTAGTAATATTATGACTGTTTCATGAGTTGGGTAAGCCGCATTTACAGCTAGGTTTAGGGCTTGAGCATGGGCTTCTCCAATATTTTTCTTATACTCTTCTATATCTAATTTCAGATCGCTCTCCGCAAGAACTATTCCCTCATCATAAGCTGCTTTAAGCGATAAACCAAGTTCTATTGGTTTAATTCCCAGCTTTGATAGGACAGATGCGAGGCTCTCGTTTATCACCGTTCCCTTCTTTGCAACAACGGTTTCCCTGCTGACCCAAACGCTTCCGCTCTCTATACGCGTTGGTATCCCAACGGCATTCAGCTGGCTAATAATTGGACCTGGCGGAAGCCCTGTATTTCCCGCTTGAACAATAATGTCTTCAGTTGCTATATCCCCCGCCTTCGCCGAAACTTTCACTTTGCTTTTTTCCATTAGCAACGCAAGTTTAAATGGGTTATAATTTGTGAATATGTATAAATTTGACCCCTGCATAAACTCTTTAAGTTTCTCTGCGCTTTCATTCTCCCCAAGATCCCTGAGAGCTTTCTCAACCAACGTATTCTTGTAAACTTTCAAGTGGGCGATTTCCTCCATTTTCCTCCTTATCTCTTGCAGTTGTGTCGCCCTAACCTTGTGTAGATTGGCTACCCCCAATATGCGGTACTTTTTCAGCAAAGCCTTTATCTCATCAATCTTCTCCGATTTAACAAGTAACGTTGGCCGCATCTGGACTAGCATTTTTAATCCTCCTTAATCTTGACTTTTATCGGAGGTCCCATGGTTGCTTTAATATAAAGCGAGGAAACATTTTTTATTCCCCTCTTAAGTTTCCCCTCAATTCTCCTTAGAACCGTCTCAATATTATCAATTATAGCGTCGTCGCTCATATCTTCAGTGCCGACACGGCAGCTTAAAACCGGCTGCCCACGGGCTCTAACATTTACCAGTTTCCTATGTCTCTCAATTTCACCCTCTATGTTTGCTGTTGGAGGTATAGGCGTTGGCATTTTACCTCGTGGTCCGAGGATTGCGCCAAACACTCTGCCAACTATTGGCATGAGGGGCGCTATTGCGATGAATGAATCTGCTTTATTCGCTATCTGCCTCTGCTTTTTCTTATCGCCCATTAAACTCTCAATTTCCTCTCTTTCTAAAACCATGTCTGCCCCAGCTCTTCTTGCCCTAAGTGCTGCGTCTCCAGAGGCGAACACGCATACGCTTACTTTTTTACCTAGAGGATGCGGCAGCTCAATAGTTTCCTGAATTCTGTTTTCAGGCTTTTTCAAATCCACATCTTGAAGGTTTATAATGAGATCTATCGATTGATTAAAGTTCCTTTTAGGCGTTCTCTCCCTCAGCTCTTTAAGGGCTTCTTTCAAATGTTTTCTTTCTACAGACATTTCAATCTCAGCCTAGAGACTAGAGAAATACGAATCGTTGAAATAAAAACGTTATTGTTCACGCGGCCTTATTGATGCTTTCAAATAGGCTATCATATTTTCCCTCATCTATCTCTTTAAGAACATCCTTAGGGTTCTTACCATCAATCGTGACTCCCATGCTGACGCAGCTACCTATAATTTCTTTAACAGCGGAACTGAGGTTTTTTGCTAGAAGCTCTTTTCTCTTTATTTGTGCTATCTTTATAACCTGCCGCATAGATAGGTTGCCAATCCTTTCAACGTTGGGTTTACCTGAACCCTTCTGTATTTTAGCCTCCTTAACAATCAGAGCTGAGGTTGTCGGTATTCCAACAAAAACCTCAAAGGTTTTAGTTTCCGGATCAACAGTCACCTTTACGGGAACCTTCATTCCAGCGTATTCTTTTGTTAACTCATTTATCTTGTTCACAACTGCCATCACATTTAAGCCTAATGGTCCTAAAGCTGGACCTATTGGTGGGCCAGCGGTCGCTTGCCCTCCGCTGACCACCAGTTCAACAACTCTCTTTTCAGCCGACATGATTCTACTTCTCCTTCCCCTTCTCTACTAGCTTGATGTAATCAGCATGAACCGTGACTGGCAGCGTGAACGTTGCCTCCAGCAACTCTATCGTTACCTCCTCCTTAGCCTTATCTATATCCGTTATCCTAGCTCTCATTCCTTTAAATGGTCCTCCGATAACCTCAACAATATCGTTTATGCCTAGTTCCTCGATGGTCGGCTTCAATGATATGTATTTTTCAACCTCGGAGAAGGGTAGAATGCCAGGTATCTTGGATTTAACATGTTTAATGCCTGTTACTGCCCGCTCAACAATATGTGAGTTATCAGCCTCAACAAATATGTAGCCCCTCAGGTTTTCAGGTATAAGTATAGCTTTTATCGGTATTGCATTTACCTCAATCCGCCCCATCATGATTTTAGCAACGTTTTTTTCCTGACCGACCGTTGTGCCAACCGTATAGAACCTTGCTTCTTCACCGCTCAAGATTTCACGCACCGGGTAAGGGTATACTGGCCCTGATAAAACCTGCGAGCATGTATATTACGAAACCCACTAGGCCAATTATGAGCACGCCTAGAAAACATATTTTTATAGATAGCCAAAGCTCATCTCTACTAGGCTTCTTCGCAAGCTTAAGCAGCCTCATGCTTGCCTTTATGAATGAGACTAAACCCAACTTAATGCACCATTCTAATTATTCAGAAAAGATAAATGGGCGTATAAAAGCATAGCGCTCAATCTTGCGCTTCTCAAATTTCTTGCCGCAACAAGGTTAGATTGAAGGGAAAACCCTAAAAGCCGCAAACAATTTTTCGCGCTGGCTTTTCAAACATTAGCTGCTCAACCTTCTCCCTTAAATCCTGCATCAAATTTGCCACCAGCCCATAGTAATGCTTAAAGAAGCCCGCTCTCCTCTCTCTTCAGTTTTTAGGTCAATACGCGGGTTCCATAGTAGCCTATGATAGAGCCATTGTGAAAGTGGATCTGGAAACCACGCGTTGGCAGGCGGATTGCAGTCGAAGAACCCTTCAAAGCAATATCTGCATCATGTCCGCAGACCATATGTTTACATAATCTGTATCATGGCATTCGGTTATAATCCAGTTTACAGTATTCTCAACAAACCAATCGAAGGCTCATCTGCTGCACATAACGTTGCAGTTCACTGGCCGCATAAGGGTCCCTCATTTGACGCCATTATAATTGCCTCTGGCTCGCCATCTAAAACTAATACGATTTCATCTTTTACTAATTGAAACGCCTTAACTAATAAGTTATCCTTTTGAGCGAAAAAGTTATCGATTCCACAAAGCAATAAGAGCTTATCAATAGAAAGAGATGGTTACGGAATGGGCTGAAGGCAGGAGACCCATAAAGGGACTCATAGAGCAACGTAAAGGTGTAACTGAGCACTCGTTTGCATATGAACTCATGGAAATAATCATTAAAGGCGAGAGCAAATTCTTTGAGGGAGTTAACATACCTAATGCCGGATGCATTGAGGAGCTCCCGGAAGAGGCCATCGTTGAAATTCCGGCGTTAGTAGCCCACTCGGATTTAAGGGTTTACATATAAGGAGATTGCCAAAAGGCATCGAGGCAATGCTTCCGCATAGAATTATCCAGCAGGAACTAACTGTTGAGGCTGCTCTAGCTGGAGATAGGCAAATTGCCCTCCAAGCATCATCCCTAGACCCTATGATTCCAACGATAAGTGTGGCTAGAAGCCTCCTAAACGACTACATTGAAGTAAATAAGCCGTTTTACCACGGTTCTAGATACCGGTCGGCGCGTCTATCATTAGCGGAGAGCATCTATGTTTTATGGAATTTACATCCCCTATAAGGCTCTGATGGGTATCCCCGTCTCTCCCAATACCCAAACTTTTCATTCTCTGAAACCTCTACCCTATAAACCCATTTAGCCCACTTGTAACCGTACAATCCAGGCGCTACAAGCCTAACTGGGTATCCATGCTCTATGGGTAATGGCACAGCATTCATTTTTAAAGCAAGCATGACGCATACGTTTTCCACGTAACTTAATCTATGATTCGTAGAATATCCGTCCAAAGAATGAAATATCACTGAAGAAGATTCTTCCTTTACCCGCGCCAAGTCCAGAATCTTACTGACAAGCACACCTTCCCACTCAGCAACCCCCATCAAGGAACCCCCCGGGGAATTATCATAGCACTCAAGTATTTCTATAAGTTTAACCTGAGGCATAGCCGCTAAATCATCATACGTTAACACCAAAGTTTTCTCAACACGCCCATCAACAGTTAAACGCCAATCTTCAAGGTTTACCCTAGGTATCTTACCCTTCTGAATCTTGAAAAACTTCTCTATTGACGTTAAAGACACGCTCAATATTCGGATCAACCTGTGAGCGGTGATTAATAAAAGTATTTTCCCCTACTATAACTTAAATATTTTTGCAAGATATCTTCTTCATGTATGTCTTCAGCTGATACCGCTGTTAAGGTCTTCAAGCAACTTGAACCAGAAGACATAAAGATACTGACAACTATAGAAATTGATTTGAGCCGTCATAGGTTTGTCCCGGAGAAGGACATCTTGAAGCTTAGTGGTTTATCTGAGAAGGAGACTAAGTATCGTCTTGAAAGACTTAACGCTTTAGGTTTAGTCTATCGCTGGACAGGACCATATATGGGTTATGTGTTAAATATGGCCGGATATGATTGCCTGGCCATAAATGCTCTTGTAAAGGCCGGCGTCCTAGAGTCCTTCGGTAAACCATTAGGTGTTGGTAAAGAATCAGATGTATACGATGCTTTAACCCGAGGTGGTGAAAGAGTTGCTGTCAAGTTTCACCGCTTAGGCAGAACAAGTTTCCGGCAGACAAGAAGGCTTAGAGGTTACCTGCTTAATAGAAGGCATGCCTCATGGCTCTATCAATCACGCTTAGCCGCTGAGAGGGAGATTGAAGCCTTAAGACTTGTTTATCCATGCGGGGTCTCTGTGCCTAAACCGGTGGGGCATAATAGGCATGTGGTGGTTATGGGGATGATCAACGGCGAATGTCTCTTTCGAATAATGGAGCTAACCAATCCGGAGGCGATATTAAACAAAATCCTGGAAAATGTTCGTAAAGCCTACATTGAGGCTGGGATCATACATGGAGACCTAAGCGAATTTAATGTTGTTTTAACACCTGACCAGAATGTTCTGATAATAGATTGGCCCCAGTTTATTAAAATAGGTCATCCTAATGCCGACATACTTTTGAAGAGGGATCTTTGGAACATATTAAAATTCTTCAGAAGAAAGTTTGCGGTGACAAAGGATTTAAGCGAAGCATTAAGTTACGTTAAAAAAGCGTGACGAAATGAAGCGCACGCTTCTCTTAACGATCACTTGACGATTGAATGAGGTCCCTCAATAGAAGAATTAAAAAGACGCTTCTACAATAAAACTAAATGTATGTCTAAGAAGTCTGACTTGAGAAAATTAATAGTTGGTGTTGATCCAGGTTTAAACTGCGGCCTAGCGGTTTTAACATTTGATGGCGCGCCGGTGCTAATCGAAAGTCAAAGAGGCTGGTCTCTGACAAAACTTATAGAGAGGATTGTGGACCTAGGTGAGCCGGCAATAATCTCCAGCGACGTTTCGCCAGCGCCGAGCTTTCTTGAGAGACTTTCAAAGAAGCTCAACGCTGTACTCTTCGAGCCGGCTATTTCCATGAGTGTTGAAGAGAAGCATCAGATGACTCGCGCATACATGGAGCGCTATAATGTTAAAGTCAAAAATATACATGAGATCGATGCCCTGGCTGCCGCCCTCAAAGCCTACCAGCATTACAAGAACAAGTTTGAGCAGATAGATGCTAAACTAAAAAATGCTGAGGGTGACCTCTCACCAGATAATGTGAAGGATTTGGTTGTTCGCGGATATAGCGTAGCAAGGGCGGTAAAGGTTCTTCGAGGATTAAGCGCATCTAAGACGTTGACTACCGTAAGAGGCGGTTTTTCTCAAGAGGAGAGATTAAGAAATCTAGTTAAAGATCTAGAAGAGAGACTTATGCTTGAAAGAGAAAGAGTTAGGCTCCTGAAGGATATAAATAGGGAGCTGCATCTGAAAATAAAAACGTTGAATGCGGAAATTGAAAAATTAAAAGAAACTTTGAAGAATATTCGCAGTGAACAAACAGTTCAGATAAGGCGTGAAAGAGAATACCGGCGGCTTATTGAAGAGATAATTTCCCTTAAAAGCAAAATTTCAGAGCAAGAATCCGAGATTGAAGCGTATAAACAAGCGCTTGCCCATTTTCAGCGTTTAAGCGATCTCGAGCTGAAAGAGGGCTTAATCCTTCTGAAGCCGATAGATTCTTTCACGAAGGATGGTCTGGAAAAATCATTTAAACTATATAACATTAAAGCTGGGGACAGCGTCTTCATTCTTGACCCAAGCGGAGGCGGACCTGCGACGGCAGAGTTACTTTTGAGGAGGGGCGTAAGAACTGTTATAGTTAAGGGAACTATGTCATATCAGGCCCTTGAGATATTTGAGAATTACCATGTGCCGGTGATTCCTGCGGACAAAATAAATATAATGTGGATTGAGGGTTTGCCTTATGCTGATCCGGAAGAGATGAAAAAATTGATTAGGGAAGGAAAAATTATGAAAGCATCTGATAAATTTGAAATTTTAAAAACCATTCTCGACGATCATCTCAAAGAATTAAGTGATGAGAAGATGAAAAAGCAGTGATTCCGCGGCTCTCAGCACATATGCTCGACCCCGCAAGATTTTCATATCCCAAAAACTAATAATACTATAGGTGGTCATGATGGTTCAGGAATTTATTGAGGTTGAGGATGTAGGAACATTTAGGCTAGTGGCTGAACAAAGCCCTTTTGTTATACGCAGAGACCCATACCTATTCGCTCAATACTTCTCATCAATGATATTCATAAACATATCTAGCTTAGAAGAGAAGGAAGTGAGAAGACTATTCGATCTTTTACGTGGTAAAATGATCGTTGTTAAAAATCTCGTAAAGGCCTCGTCAATATCGGATTTTCTGGAAAAGATAGGCGAGCCCAGACCTAAAAAGTAAGCGGTTTCCTCTCCCCGGCTCAAACACCTTTTTTCAAAACCTCCTTAAGATCCCTTAAATTTTTAATTAATATGTCTGCGTGCTCTATTATCCACGGGCTTGGATTTTTAAGCCTACATATTACGATTGTCTTTTTGCCCTTTATCTTTGCATAAAAGACCTCCATGCATGTTCCCGCTGACAGCCTGGGAAGATAGGCAATCAACGCATCGCATCTTTCAATATCCTCTAGATCCCTCTTAATAAAGTCTCTAGGCGGAACACGCTCCCACCAGCCTTCAGGAGGACCACGATAAAGAACTTTCTCGCGCTGCCAGGGATCCACTGGCTCATAGCCATATTGAATTAGGATGGAGCTAATTTTATCTCTATATGCCTGTTTCTCCTCAAAGCCCTGAATTGGTCCTGAAATAAAAACCCTTTTAGCCATCCTAGATCTGCACCACGCTTTAGTCCCATCATCATTTTTCAGATTCAAACTTAAAGAAACGTTAGATTTAAATTAAAAATAATTCATTTTAAAATTATCTACTTGAGGTGAGAGGTTTTGGTTAAGGTTGAAGGCTACGAGGTTCCTGAAGGATTATATTACTCAAAAGATTGGATGTGGGTTAAAATAGAGGATGGCAAAGCACGAATAGGCGTAACAGACTACGCTCAGAAGCAGATGCGGGAAATAGTCTTTGCTGAACTACCCAGTGTTGGTGATGAAGCGAAGAAGGGTGAACCCTTCGGAACGCTTGAGTCGGTTAAAGCAGTGTCGGATCTAATATCTCCTTTAACGGGCAAAATAGTGGAGGTCAACAGTAGAGCCAGTGACAGCCCGGAAATAATTAATGAGGACCCGTACGGCGAGGGGTGGCTAATTGTGATTGAGCCAGCGAACCTAGAAGAGGATCTTAAGTCCCTAATGATCTTTGAGCAGGCGGTAGAATGGTATAGGAAAATTGCGAGGGAAAAATAGTAAATGCCGAAGAAAATAGTTATTATCGGCGCTCATGCCGCTGGTTGTGACGCTGCGTCCGCCGCGAGGCTAACTGATAAAAACGCCGAAATTACTATGCTCACTAACGAGAAGCATGCGGGTTATTCCCGCTGTGGATTACCATTCGTCCTTGGAGGGCACATAAAAAGCTTTACTGACCTAATAGTTTTTCCACAATCTTACTTCAGGATGATGAAGATCGATTTAAAGCTTGAAACAAACGTTACAAACATAGATGCTAAAGCTAAAACTGTCGAGTTTCAATATAAAGATGGGCAAATGGAAACTCTGCAATATGATAGCCTAATAATTGCCGCAGGAGCCAGATCAGCAATTCCGCCGATTAAGGGGAGAGAAAAGCAAGGGGTCTTCACCCTTAGAACAATAGAGGACGGCGAGAGAATTGAACAAACTATGAAGGAGGCTAAATCCGCGATTGTGATTGGAGCCGGCCTTATAGGGCTAGAGACTGGCGTGGCGTTTTTTGAACGCGGACTTAAAACTACTGTCGTTGAGCTCCTGCCGCAGGTTTTACCAGCCATGCTTGATAAAGACGTAGCTGACGCGGTTCAGAAAGAATTGGAGGGAAAAGGGCTGAAGATAATTACCGGGCGCTCAGTAGATGAGATCTTAGGAAGCGAGAAGGTTAGCGGCGTATCAGTTGGGGGAGAACAGATCCCGGCGGACATCGTGGTTGTTGCAACAGGAGTTAGAGGTAACACTGAGCTTGCGCAGAAAGCTGGAATAGAACTTGGTGAGACAAGGCTGATTAAGGTTAACATGCGCATGGAAACAAACGTCAAAGACGTGTATGCATGCGGAGACTGCGTTGAAACAATAAACCTGATAACTAAGCGTCCAACAGTATGCCAGCTTGGAACAACAGCGGTTCGTCAAGCTAAGGTCGCAGGGATAAATGCAGCTGGTGGTTACGCGATATTTCCCGGAGTTTTAGGCGCGTCGGTGACGAAGCTATTCGATATTGAGGTTGGAGCAGTAGGGTTAGGAGAAGCTTCCGCTCAGAGGGCCGGGATAGAAACAGTGTCAGCCGTCTTTACTGGAAAGACTAAAGCTCAATATTATCCTAGCGCTCTCCCCATTAAGGTGAAGCTTATTGCGGAAAAGGAGACTGAGAAAGTAATTGGGGCTCAAATGATCGGTGGGGAAGGCGTGGCTCAAAGGGTAAACGCATTATCGTTCGCAATATTAAAGGAGATGACCGTGAAGGAGCTTGCTAAAGCCGAAACATGCTATGCGCCCCCGCTTGCTGAAACATGGGATCCGATAACTTTAACAGCTCAAATGCTTCTAAGAAAACTTAAATAAAAAACCTATTATTTTTAAATTAATTAGAGGAAATCCGCCAGCGATCTCTGTCCCTGCGTTCTAAATTCCTTTCTCATCCCGGCTTCTTCTTTCTTCTCCTCCATATCGGTTTCTTTCACTACTCCCGCATTCCTCTCCGGAAATATTATTATCTGTCCATAGACACCATCATAGCCGGGAATAACCTTAACCCTTCCCTCGCGGACACGTAACAATGCTTCAGCTATCGATAAGTTAGTTACTTTCGCAATTTCATTAAACTCAGCGTTGATCAGAATATTATATTCGTTGCCGAAATGCTGGATGAGATCATTATAGATGCTCCAAACCTTCTGTAAATTAGGCGATGTTGCTCCTAAAACCGCGGAGAGAACCTCTGAGAGCGGTAGGAGGTGCATGTAGCCAGATGAACCCCTCGGTCTAAAGCCATAAGGCCTATCAGCTAGCTCCTCAACGCGCTGCTCAACGCCCTTAGTGAGCCGCCTATGGCAAACTGGGCATCTATTTCCGAGTTTTATCGCCTCCTCCGGTGGAAGGGAGACTCCGCATGTTCTATGCCCCGTCCAGTGATATTTGCCATAAGCTGGATCGGTTTCAATCGTGAATCTGAGGCGCCTAGGGTCTTTCTTTTTAATGGAGTTCAGTATTTCCCAATATGTTAATTTTTCAAGGTCAAACACGTTTGCCTCCCGCCCCAGCCTCCAGGGCCAGCTTGAATGCGAATCGCTGTTGGAAAGCAATGTAAACCTGTCTAAAACGCTTAGACGCCAATTCATCGGTGGATTTGAAGATAAACCCGTCTCCAGGGCATATATATTTTTCGTCATATCTTGATAACAGTCTTCTATTCTGTCAAATCCGCTGAAGGCTCCGAAAACGCTGAACCATGGTGTCCACGCGTGAGCTGGAAAAACCATATTATCGCCTGAAACCTCCATGACCTCTTCCACAAGATGTGGTGCGGACATGTTTAATGTGGGCCTCCCATCAACTTCAAGGTCTCCATAATGAGATAGTCTATCATTTATCTGCTCAGCTACATCAATGCTTGGCGCCAATATTACGTGATGAACCTTCTTCGTTTCCCCCTCAAAATTAAAAATTGTTGAAACCTCACCGGTAATCATGAACCAAACATGAGACTCCGCAATCTCAGCCGGCTTATATAAGCCAGTCCCTGGAACCTCAACTAAACTCTCCCTTAAATCGCTAAGCCATCTAGGATGCGTAAAATCGCCGGTTCCAACAAGGTTTAACCCTTTAATCTGAGCGAAATGGGCAATTTTAAGCATATCCATATTGCTGCTTGTAGCCCGGCTATACTTGCTATGGATATGTAAATCAGCTATAACCCTCATTTTTACAGGCTAACCCTCAAGTTTTATTAGCTTGCTTACTTATTTACGTTTACGGAAATATATTAGCTCGTCTTTTTCCAGAACGTTTCAAATCCGGCTTCAAGTAGAACTTTGATTCCTTCGGACTTACATGAAACAATACTAGAGTTTATTGTGGGTAAAAGCAATTAACAGAAGTTCTAATTTTGCAATCACATCTTAAATTTCCTCATATTTTAAATCGTCATAGACTTAAAAGCACACGCGACATTATCAGCCTAAAACTCATGAGGGGATCTCGCGCGCTGGGCATTCGCAGATTTGCACGTGCTAATGTTGCTGGAAAACGTTAATATTTGGCATTTTTGTGGATTAAATGGTGTAAAATACAGAATTAACTACGCTCTTACTTAAGAATTTTGTGGCTGCTCATCCATATATTATTTTATGAAGGTCTTAGACCTGCTATCGAGTGAGGGGGCTTGCTCCAGGCTTTTCAGGATGGTTAGGTGGCGCAATGGAATCTGTTGCCCAGGTGTGGCTCCGGACGGGTGAGGGGTCATGGGAATTATGGGCAGGTGCTTAAGCGCTACTTCTGCAAGGCTTGTGGAGGACCTTTAATGGCAAGACAGGGACCAGCTTTCACTATTCCAGGCTAAGCCTTAGGGAGTGGTTTATGCTCATCCTACTCTTCCTAGCCCTCCACAACTCCATCCTGGGCTTGAGCTGGCTCTTAGACTGGAGCTGCATGCCCATATTCAAG
>CALKGV010000076.1 GCA_938091805.1 uncultured archaeon
CCTCAACAAAGCTCGGGCATCTCACAATCGGCAACATCACAACCACCAAAAAGGTAGGCTGGAGAAGGAAGGAATAAGCGCTTCCAACATGCAGATATACATGTCAAAGTAACCTCGAAAACGCACAGAGCCCCGAAAACGTTAAATTTGCCAAAGTTTAGAACTGAATCTATATCAATCCATTTTAATCGTAATGCTTCCCCAGGTCGCATACCTGTCTCTTTAATGAGCCGCAGAAACGCTCCAATTTTAGAGCCGCATCCTGCAATAAGTTGGTCTATCTCGGTTTCCGTGGGAATCCATGGAAGCTTCTCAATTCTCCTATATCTAGGCGGGTCCCATCTTCCACCGTACATTTCGAGAAAACTGCTGTAGGCTTCGACCGCAAGCTCTTTTCTGCTATCGCTCCAGCTTTGCCTTGCAATTACTTCTTTAACAGACTCTGGATCGTACAAGTTTGCCCCCAACTTAACTAGGCGCTTCAAAAGTTTAACCCTACCCTCAATTGCGGGGTTCGCATAGCCCTGCTTCTTCATCCACCAGAGAAACTCAAGGACCTTTCCCTGAAACTCCGCTTTGCTTGGCTTCTCTGTGGCTCCCGCAGCCCGGCTTTCAGCATCCGCCTTTGAAGATACGGATGTTTTTCCATGTCCACTAGGGTTTTGTCTATTAGGTTTGATGGGAGCTGGAGGAAGTTTACCCATATATTGAGGCGCTTTTTGCTTATTCCCCTTAAAAGGTTCTGTACCATGATTTTAGGGGTGAGAAGCGGTTTTCCGCATTGTTTATGTGGACGTTGCCTTCCGTAAATCTCTTCGTAAGACCCTCATTGACGCATTCCAGGCTGGAAAGAAGGCCTTCACATAATCTTTTAGCTTAGGTATATAATTCATGACGCAGGAATTAAGAGGATGCAATTAGAAAAAGTAGTGTAGTCATGCTCATAAAAGTCAAGCATTCTTAATCTTCAAGAATGTCTAAATTTGAAAATTATCTTATATAGGAGGCTGTTAAAAATTTTTCGGGAGTTCGATGAGTAAAATTGAGAAATACCTGAATATTTCTGATGATTATTATGTACCTAATACGATGCAAGCCATTGTTTTGTCTGGTGTTGGAGAAGAAAATTTAAGATTGATGACGGTTGAAACGCCTGAATTTTGTGATAATGAAATATTAGCTAGAGTTGACGCCGTTAGTGCATGTACCTCTGATAATAAGCTTATTGACCAAGGCTCCGAGCACCCCTTAATGCATGGCTGGGACCCCTCAAAGTATCCAGTGATAATTGGACATGAAGGCACTATTACAGTAGTTAAGGTTGGAAAAAACTTAAAAGAGAAGTATCGTGTTGGACAAAAATTTGTAGTCCAGCCAGCTGTTCCAAGTGGTCCACACCGCTATAGAGAGCGCTACCGAAACAATGCTGAGGGTGGATAAGATAGCTGTTGGTTATTCATTACCTGGTCTCTTTGCTGAATACGTTCTAATTCCCGAAGAAGTAATAGAAACAGGCTGTCTCATACCATACCCAAAGGATAATATACCCTTCTTTGGAGCCGCTTTAGCTGAACCCCTTTCATGCGTTATAGCTGCTCAAGAAAGAATAGTTCATGTGATAAAAGAGGGGCTAATGTCCTCTCGAAGAATCGAAATTGGTCCAAAGAAGAGAGGAGTAACCCTTATAATTGGTGCTGGCCCTATGGGTTTAATGCACATAGAGGTTGCCATGAGTTACCATCCTTCTAAAATTATAGTTTCTGAGGTTTTAACCAAAAGGCGAGAGAAAGTAAGAGAAATATTTCAGGATAAGGCTGAAAAATTGGGAATAGAATTAATTGTCACAGAACCTGAAAAGTTAAGAGAAGTTGTGAAAGAGAAGACTAATGGGCGGGGTGTCGATGACATTATTGTAGCTCTCGGAAATGCAAAAGTTCAAGAGGAATCTATTGATTTTCTTGCTAAGGGAGGAGTTGCCATATTTTTTGGGGGAACACCATATAAGGATAGAATGATACAGATTGATACTTTCAGGGTACATTATGATAGTGTTATGATAACAGGTTCTAGTGGAAGCGACCCATCCGATATTGCAAAAGCTTTAGATTTGATTGCTAATGGTATAATTGATCCTGGCAATTATATTGTTAAATGTGGCGGTTTAGATGCAGCTATTCCACTCATACGGGCGGTTAAAAGGCAGGAGATTGATGGTAAAGGTGTAATCTATCCTCATGCAAGAGCCATGCTTTCCGATGTCAGTAAGTGGAATATTGAAAAAGAAAGGATGTTTCTCGAGGAAAAATTAATGAGGTATTAAAGATGATATAGAAATATTAAAACCGTTAGGGAAAACAATGAAAATAGTTGTGTTTGGAGCTGGCAACATTGGGCGCTCTCTTATTGGATATCTTTTTTCAAGAGCTGGCTATGAGGTTGTCTTTGTTGACGTAATAGACGAGATTGTTAAGGCGTTAAATGAGCGGGGAAGATATAAAATTGTTGTCGTTGAAAAAAACGGTAGTTCAGAAATTATATGGGTTGAGAATGTTAGGGCGGTTCATGCCAAAGATATAGAAAAAGTATCTGACGAGATAGCGTCGGCAGATGTTATAGCCGCTGCCGTAGGAGCTAATAATCTTCCAAACATATATGT
The DNA here is from genome assembly GCA_938091805.1 of uncultured archaeon. Classification (GTDB taxonomy): domain Archaea; phylum Thermoproteota; class Bathyarchaeia; order Bathyarchaeales; family DTEX01; genus DTEX01. The sequence goes on from CALKGV010000076.1 coordinate 2,657, forward strand.
AACCATCGCGAAAGGATTAATTAGAAGATATAATCTTAGCAAAGAACAAATAGATATTCTGATCTGTGAAAATATTAGGAATGCTTCTAAGCTTTTTAAAGATGGATTGCTGAAGTTTTTGCCTGAAGATTATCCGTTTGATTCTATGGTTAGTCTTATAGAGACATGCACTGGTAAAATGGTTCCATTAATGACTCAGGAACAAGAGAAAGAGGATATTCTCACAATGATCGCGGAGGCATATGATAAGATAATTGTGGATGCAAAGGCATTTAAACGTGAGATCCCAAATATTAAGGGCATTATACCTAAAGAAAATATTACTGCTTATGTGGATCAGAAACTCTTTATCCATAATATGGGGCATGCAATGACCGCTTACTTAGGCCATATTACTGACCCAAATATGAAATATATATGGGAGGCCATAAGCAATCCTTACATTTATGAAGCTATAAAAAGGGCAATGTGGGAATCCGGAGAAGCACTGATCCGCGAATACCCAAGCGAATTTAATAGAGAGAATATGGGAGAATATATAGAGGACCTACTTAAAAGATTTAATAATAGAGCTCTTAATGACACAATATATCGCGTTGGAAGAGATTTGCCAAGAAAACTTTCCAGAAACGATAGATTAATCGGAGCTCTATTGCTTAAAAAGAAGCACTCTATATCCTTCTTTTATAATTCTTTAGGCGTAGCCTCAGCCCTTTTATTTCGTGGAAAGGATAAAGATGGAAAACTTTATCTAACAGATGAAGTTTTTGTGAAAGAGATTTACCCGCGTGGAATCGATTTTATACTTAGTGAAATTTGTAAACTTGATCCCATCAAAGAAAAAGATGTAATTGATACGATTAAGAAAATATATGGGTTTATATTTAAAGATCCTAAAAATTGGTATACAACAATCAAATGGTAAGCTCTCCGAAAACTTATTATTTACGCTCTTATTTAAGAATTTTGTGGCTGGTCTTATGGGATGGTTGTTTCTCACAACTATTAACGTGGCATTCACCCCTCACATACTCGCCCGCTGAATGATTAACCCACTCATGATTGTAGCCCGCCTCACCCAGGCCCAGGTAAGCCTTGAAGAAGTCGGTGTAGACCGTTGAGCCCTCGGAGACGCGCCGCCCTATCACCTTAAGGGCTGTTTCAGCCTCCACATCGCTGGACGGGACATAATCCTCGCCCCCACCCCTCTCCACCAGTATGAATACGGCGGGCTTGTCTCGACCCCATGCTCCGCGACCCCGCCTCTTTAGGCCCCTGCGCCTAGGCTTTCTGCCGAGCCGCTTAATGCGGTGGCTGTTGTTCCTGCCCTTCAGCCCAGCCGTCACGTAGATCTCGTCGGACTCAACAGACCCATCCATCCCCACAGGTTGTAGGGCTCTGAGACGGAGCATGAGCCTCTTCACAGCCTTAAATATGGGCATGCAGCTCCACTCTAAGAGCCAGCTCAAGCCCAGGATGGAGTTGTGGAGGGCTAGGAAGAGTAGGATGAGCATAAACCACTCCCTAAGGCTTAGCCTGGAATAGTGAAAGCTGTTCCCTGTCTTGCCGTTAAAGGTCCTCCCACAAGCCTTGCAGAAGTAGCGCTTAAGCCCCTGCCCATAATTCCCATGACCCCTCACCCGTCCGGAGCCACACCTGAGGCAACAGATTCCATTGCGCCACCTAACCATCCTGAAAAGCCTGAAACAAGCCCCCTCACTCTATAGCAGGTCTAAGACCTTCATAAAATAATATATGGATGAGCAGCCACAAAATTCTTAAGTAAGAGCGAGCGTAGTAATTATGCATCCTAAACGGGTCAGAACCATCGTAATATTTCACATCGACAGGTATGCGCTCGCCAAAATCCGTCTTGAAGCAGTCAACACCCATCATTAGGAGCCTACGGAGCTTATCCTGAAACCATCTGCATGCGTCGGGATTCGTGAAGTCAACTATTCCCATCCCAGCCTGCCGATCGTCGCATTGCCATATATCGCCATTCAGCCTCTGTAGCAGGAAGCCTCCTTTCATCCCCTCCTCGAAAAGTTCAGACTGCTGAGCAATGTAAGGGTTTATCCACACGCATATGTGGAGGCCTCTAGACTTTAATCTGCGCAGCATCCCCTCAGGGTTGGGGAAAACACTTTCATCCCACTTAAAATTGCACCAGTGAAACTCCTTCATCCAAAAGCAGTCGAAATGGAAAACATGGAGGGAAATATCCCTCCTAGCCATCTCCTCAATTATGCCCGTAACGGTCTTCTCATCATAGTTCGTTACGAAGGACGTTGTCAACCATAAGCCGAAGGGCCAGGCTGGCGGCAAAGCCGGCCTTCCGGTCAGAGCGGTGTAACGCTCCAAAACATCTTTGAGAGATAGCCCATAAATAACGAAGTAATCTAAATGCTCACCCTTAACGCTGAAGGAAACCCTTTCAACATTTTCAGTCGCCACCTCGAAGGATACGAGCTCAGGATGATTAACGAGAACCCCATAACCCTTACTTGTAACGTAGAATGGAACATTTTTATACGCCTGGTCGCTGCTGGTTCCAGAATCAGCATTCCAAATATCCACTGTCTGACCGTTCTTAACGAACGCTGTGAACCTTTCCCCCAAACCGTACACATACTCGTCAACAGCAAGGTTCAACTGTTCACGAATATAGACCCCATCCGCTGTGTCCATTATTCCCAACGCTCGTCTTCCACTTCCCGTCACAACCCTATCTCCATCCTTAAATGTGACCCCCCACTCATCCTTCTTAAGATGCGCCGTTAATCTCCCGCTTTTAAGCGTCGCCTCATCCCCACTGTCCGCTATCTCAACATGCGGCTTCTGAAAATTAAGCTCGAAACATGGCTTCCTAGGCGCCGTACCCCTATGATGCCACACCTGAACTCTAATAACGTTCTCCATCGGAGAGGAGAAGCGGACAGTTATCAACAGAATATTCAGCGTCTCCCAACGGCGCTCAATCCTCCTAGGAGCAGCATAGACGGTTAACGCATCCTCCTCAACCTTAACATGGCAAACCTGAACTGGGAAATACGCGTTCACACCCGGCTTCATACGCCAATAACCATCGCTAAACTTCAAACCCCTCACCCGCTTAACGCACCCATTAATCCTAAAACTCTTTTTTCACCTCTAACATTAATAAATCATCCCCCTCTCAGGCGCTTTCCATATTCAGCCGGATAAGAATGGCTGCTCAAGAGGATGATCGCCGCCGCCGGCATGGCTACACTTAAAAGACGCTTATGCAATTCCTTTACTTAGGGATTAAACTTGAACGGAGAGCATTCGGAAGAAGAACCTCGTAAAATGCTTCCACCCTTCCGAGAGCGCTTTCAGCCATTGCTCAGCGAGCCTGAGCATGAAACCCTACATCCGGACCTCTACAGCAGCCTTGTAGACGGCGGAACAGACAGGATACTTCAGCAACTAAAAGAATACAATACGCTGAGAAAAAATCTGCTGAAAGATTTACGTGGAAAAATCACTATTAAGAGTTTTCCTGAAGGGGAAGAGACGGTGAACTCTAGGGTTGTAGCATCCGACGCTGGAAATAACGGCGCAGACTTCAGATCGGCATTCATACCGCTTTACGCCTCAGTAGCCATAGCCACGGAGGGGTGGGCAATCATCGACGAACCCATCTTTAAGGCCGGTGAACCCCAGATATGGCCTGATGAGCCCCGCCCGCGGGATAGGGAATCCCTGCTCGCAGCTAAACTTCAGTTTGAGACAACCGTTGAGGCGATTGAACGCTGGAGACCGAAATACGTGATCATAGACGGATCACTGCTCATAAATTTCTGGCTGCTGCCGGCAATATTCAGCTCCACAGAAGAGTACGAAAAAGATTTCAACTCAGCCGTGACTCAGTCAATTCGGCTACTCTACTCATGCTATGAAATGGACCTTCCCATAGTCGGCTTCATTAAGAGAACAAGAATGAACGACATATGTGCTAGGCTTGGGGTCCCTAAAATAAGAGACACCGTTCTCCTAGACATGATGCTCGGCTTAGGGGAATACACGGCTCCTATAGCTTTAACCAACGGCCCCATCGTCAAAGCATATAAGAGAAGATGCCTCGATCTCGGGATAACTGAATCTGACGTGGAAAGAATCCTAAACATCCACTTCTCATACGCTAAAACCGGGCTTACAACCCCCTTCCGCCTCGAGGTTCCCGAATACTGCCTAGACCGTTTAGAAGAGATCGGAACAATAGTTTTCTTAACATCCGAAGAGAGCGGCGTACCCTTCGCCATAAACGAGGCTGATAACCTAACGAGGATCACAACCTCAATCTCAAACATCCGCACATTAATGATGTACTCTAAGGCCCTAGACCTGGTGAGAAACGGCGAGATGAAACCTGAGGATCTGAATCTCCTGGCGTTGCAGCATGGGGAACCGTGGGTTTTAAGGGACGGTGACCATATGAAAATGCTCAGCGGGAGGGAAAAATGAAGGTGACGGATTCAATGGAAGGTTTAAAACCCATCGGATACGCTCTCTCAGGATGCACGCATGAGATCCTCTCATTCGTCGTCATGGAGGATGCGCAGGTAAAAGTTAACTACTTCTACTTCATCAATCACCCCCTAAAACATGGAACCCCTGTTCTCACAAGAACATTCAGGGTTCAACCATACAACCCAGAGATGATCGCTGGAAGAATAGGCCCCTTAGCCGGCAAGAAGGGTCGTAGAGCCGACTACGGCAAGAGGCTTGAATACACTATTGCATTTGCTGAGATCCTAGGATACTACGATGAAAAAGGCAAATGGAGAATGATGGAGGTCGCCCCGTCACCATGGGATTGCGTTTACGAGCCGAGCGAGGAGGCCCTGCAGCGCTTCCTCGCATATCGAGGCGAGGCTGGTGGGTCAGTGATGCTTGAGATAGGGAAAATCCGCGGAACAAACATACCAGCATATATAGATCTTAACGCCATAGCTAGGGGGCACATGTTTGTCGCCGGCATGACCAGATCTGGAAAATCCAGCTTCGTAATAAATATGGTTGCCAAAGCTTCGAACCTAAAGCCTAAACCGCACTTCGTCATATTTGACAGGAGGGGCGAGTACAGCGGCTTAGTAAAATACGGGGCGAAGATAATCCCGTACACTAGGTTCACGCCGATAATAACGGATCCGAAAACCATAGCTGAGAAGCTAGGGTTAAAGAGTAAGGAGCGGGAGGCTGTTCTAGAGGCAGCTAGGGCAATTCTGGACGGCGGGGGCAGATTAACCGCTAAAAATTTGATCAGTAAGGTCCGTGAGGTTTTGGAGCGAGGCATCCTATTCAAAACCGATGAGGCTAAAAACAGATGCATTCGAAATGTTGAATGGGCAGTAGAAAGCAAAGGCGGATTCCTCGATCAGCAAAGTGAACCCCTCGACATTGTAGAGGAGGTTAACGGCAGCTTCGCGCTGATAGTTGACTTCTCAGTTGACACCGATATTGAAGCCCAGCATAGGACAGCAAGCCACATACTTAATCAGATCAGAAATCACGCGATAAAACGTAAGGACCACGGAGACTTCGCATGCATAATCGTCGTTGAAGAAGCCCAGTACTTCTCCCCTGAGAAGGGGGCTGAAATTAAGGAGTCAAACGCCCAATCTGAAGCTAAAGCCTCAATGATTGAGGCGATAAGTCAAGCCGGCGGATACAATGTTGGATTAATAGTTGTAACGCAGAGACCAGCCTACGTGCTTAAAAGCTGCATATCTCAATGCAACTCTGTGGCCTGCTTCAGGCTTAGAAGCGGAAACGATCAGGACGCAATCCTAGAGTACACGGAGTACGGCTCAGAAAGGCTTAGAGATTACCTTCCAGGATTAGCCGACCATGAAGCCATGCTTTGGGGGTTAGCCGTTCCAACGCCCTTCCCAATAATAATCGAGGTGGATGTTGAGGAGTATCCGAGGAAGGCCGCTGCGTTCGCTAAGAGCGCATGGGAGAAGATGGAAACGAAAGATAAGAAAAGCGATTTACCTATTTACTTGCAAGACTCATAGATTAAAACCTAAAAAATTAATTTCAGGAGCAAGGAGGCCAATATTGTGGAGCCGGCGATAAAAATCTTGGCTGGAACAGACTTCCACGGATTTAAGCCAGCATTTGAAGCCCTCGCTCAAAAAGCCGAAAACATCGGTGTGAACATTGTAATCCTATGTGGAGATATAACAAACTTCGGCACTGAGCAGCAAGCAATAAGCCTCTTATCCCCGTTATCTAGGCTAAGAGTCCCAGTCCTCTTTGTCCCAGGCAACTGTGACCCCCCATCGCTAACCAGCATAAATCTTGATAACATAAGATGCATCCACGGCTCCGGGCTCATTCACGTTAATTTCGCGTTTATAGGAGTCGGCGGAAGCCCAAAAACCCCATTCAACACCTTTCTAGAGATGAGCGAGGGGGAAATATATGAAACGCTGCAGAGAAGCCTAAAAGATCTAGACGATAGAATAAACAATTATTTCCAAAAGATTTTAGTCTCCCACGCACCGCCAAAGAATACGAAGCTGGATACGACCTCCCTAGGCGGACACGTTGGAAGCATAAGCGTGAGAAGATTCATCGAGGAATATAAGCCGGCTCTCACATTGTGTGGGCACATACATGAAGCTAAAGGCGTGGATAGCATCGGCGAAACGCTGATAGTTAATCCCGGACCGTCTAAGCAGGGCAACTACGCCATAATAGATATTTCGGAAGGCAGAATTGATGTTAAGTTTCACGTTTTTTAAACAATTTAGCCGCACGTGAATTGGCAGCATGCATGCCTTAACTTTCGGAATAAAAATTAAATATGGGAATGCTATTGATGGTTAATCACTCATGGGGTGGCTCGCTTGCCGTTTGAGAAAGGTGACTTCGTATTAATAGATTACGTCGCTAGGGTCGCTGAAACAGGCGAGGTTTTCGACACAACATTGGAGGAAGTCTCGAAGAAGGAGGGCATATATAAAGAGGGCGAAATATACGAGCCCAAGCTTGTTGCGATCGGTGAGGGATGGGTTCTAAAAACACTCGATGAAGCCCTCCTAAACATGGAGCTTGAGAAAACCGCAACGGTTGAGATACCGCCTGAGAAAGGCTTTGGGAACAGGGATCCAAATAAGGTGAAAATGTACCCGCTAAGGAAATTCTTGGCTCAGGGCATAACGCCTGTAATTGGGATGAGAATCGAGGTTAACGGTAAGACCGCAACCGTTAGATCCGTCGGCGCTGGCAGGGTGCAGCTGGATTTTAACCCCCCGCTGGCCGGTAAGACATTAATTTACGAAGTTACAATCAGAAAGAAACTTGAGACGGTTGAGGAGAAAATAATGGCTTTAATCCATAGAAGGGTACCACAGGTCGACATTGAGAAATTCTCCCTGGAAATCGGGGACGACAGCGTGACAATAAACATTCCTGAGGAAGCCTTTTACATTGAGGGTATACAGATAATCAAACGCGGAATATACATGGATATACAGAGGTTCTTCCCAGAGAAGAACGCTGTACGCTTTGTGGAGGTCTTCAGAAAGAAGGAGGCGCCCTCCTCAACAGCACCTTCCTTAACTGAAGCCCAATAGGACATTTAAGATTATCATAAACCTTCACAACTTCACATCGGTCGCCATCCCTTAAACCCTCCGGCGAACATAAAGCCGCATTTTCGCAGTCTTGACCGTTGCATTTCTGCGAGTGAAAAGTGATTATTGCACCCTCAATGCTCTGTTTAGGAGATACAGTGGCTGGAACTTCAGATTCAACAACCTCAACAACCCTCATGTCCACATCATATGATTCACACTTCAAAAATCTATTACGCACATTAACAATTTTATATACGCGATTATCCTCAAGGTTTTTAACGCAAACGCTGAAATATTTGCATTCACCGCATTTCTCCCCTGCGCCCCTATGTATAAAAGAGAACCTTACCCTAGCTTGCCCAGCGCTAACCAGCGTAACTATTATTTTAGGCCCAGCCATACGTTAACCTATCACTTCCGTCTCCTTGGCTATTTCCCTTGCCAACTCATACGTTAGCGGCTTTTCGCTGAGAATCGTATATCTTTCAGGACGGACATCCCGAGCCTTAACCAGCGCTTCAATAATATACTTTGGCTCAATATTTATCTCCTCAGCTGTAACGGGAGCGCCAACCCTCCTTAATGCATCCCTTATAAGCAGCCAGTCTACCCCATGCAAACTCGCCATCATTATTGTTCCAATACCGCATTGCTCCCCATGCAGCGCCGGCTTCGGCGCTATCATATCCAACGCGTGGCTGAACAGATGCTCCGACCCGCTGCATGGCCTACTGCTGCCAGCTATGCCCATCGCTACGCCGCAGCTTATAAGCGCCTCCAGAAGCACCCTTAAACCCTCCTCGGAGCCGGATCTTATTAGGGATGCATTTTCCACGATATGTTGGGCGCTCATCAAAGCCATGCTCGCCGTGTAACGCGCATAATACTCATTTTTCTTCTCATGCGCCAGTTTCCAATCGCGTGTTGATGTGAATTTAGCGATTGCGTCGCCGCATCCGCTCGCCGTTAAACGGTATGGAGCCCTAACTATCACTTCGGTGTCGGCTATGACTGCTATGGGCGATTGGGCCATAATGGAGTAGGGCTTATCTAAGCCTTTTATAGAGGCAAATGGGCTTGATATTCCATCATGGGAGGCTGTGGTGGGTACACTCATAAATGGTGTTTCCATACGTGCCGAACTAAGCTTCGCAATGTCAATTTTCGCTCCACCGCCCACTCCAAGCACAACCTCGGGTTTCAACTCCATAATCCTCCTCGAGGATGATTCCACATCCCCAATAGTCGGCGTGTTAGATGCGACTATATGCTCATAAACTTTTAAACCCTCGCTTCGGAGTATGCTCATAACCCTTCTTCCGACGATTTCAAAAGTTTTCTTCCCAGAGATTATTAGGGCGCTTCTATTGAAGCCTAAATCTTTACATATTGACCCAATTAATTCTAGGCTTCCGCTTCCAACAACCACTTCACGAGGCATCTGCATACGGTGAATATTAGACATAAACCTTATCAGCCTTAATACGTAAATAATCTATTTTAACTAAGAGGATTGAATAATTAAGCGTTCCCATAACGAAGGGAAGCAGTTGCTTTTGCTTTTTATGTTTTCCGAACAGTTTAAATTTAAGTTCGCATATTATTACCAGTAGCCTCTAAAATGAATTATATTAGAGGCTGAACGGCAGAAAGTAAAAGTCGACTTATATAATCAGTAATTGATTGAAAAAGGGAAGGTTTTAATTTATAGATGGGTGGATTGAGTAGGTTGCCGTCGATAGATAAAAGCAAAGCTGAGATTAGGCAAATAATCCTGGAGCACATCCCGAAGGAGGCTGAGATAACACGCATAGAGTTTGAGGGGCCAGCGTTGGCTATCTACGCTAAAAGGCCGGAAATACTGATAGCGCAGGAGCATATAATTACGAACATAGTCAGCATGATTAAGAAGAGAATAGTTCCGCGGTCAGATCCCTCAGTAAGGCTCCCTGAGAAAGATGCTGAAAAAATAATCATGGAGATAGTGCCGAAGGAGGCTGAGATAACAAATATAATTTTCGACCCGCCACTAGGCGAGGTAACAGTAGAAGCTAAGAAGCCAGGGCTCGTCATAGGAAAGAATGGGTCAACCCTTCAGGAGATAATTCTAAAAACGAAGTGGAGACCAAGGGCTGTAAGAGCCCTTCCTAAACCATCCAAGATAGTGCTTCACATCGAGAACTTGCTCTATTCAAGCAGCAAGGAACGGGAAAGGATACTGCGTAATGTTGGCGAAAGAATATTCCGCCCTCTACTATACGACGTCGGAGATTTAAGAATAACAATGCTCGGCGCGGCGAGGGAAGTTGGGCGCTCAGCGATTCTAATTCAAACTAGAGAAAGCCAGGTTCTTATAGACTGCGGGATAAACCCAGGCTCAAACAGACCATTCGAGTCCTTCCCACGTCTTGATATTCCGCAATTCGACATTGACTCCTTAGACGCTGTTATAATAAGCCACGCCCACCTAGATCACTGCGGCTTTCTACCATACCTCTTTAAGTTCGGCTACGATGGCCCAGTCTACTGTTCTGTCCCAAGCCTCAGCCTAATGACCCTGCTTCAGCTTGACTACTTAGATGTTCTATCTAAGCAGGGGCTTCCACTGCCCTACGACCAAAAGGACGTGCGCGAGGCTGTTTTACACGCCATCCCACTACGTTACGGCGTTGTCACCGATGTGGCCCCAGACGTGAGGTTAACACTGCATAACGCCGGACACATACTCGGATCCTCAGTGGTGCATCTACATATTGGAGAAGGCCACCATAACATAGTTTACACGGGGGACTTTAAGTATGGGAAAACAATGCTCTTAGAGGCTTCCACAACTGAATTTCCAAGGGTTGAAACCATAATAACTGAAAGCACATACAGCGCCCCGAACGACGTAATGCCCTCAAGATCCGATGCAGAGAAGAAGCTCGTTTCAATAATTAACGAGACGCTTAGCAGAAGCGGGAAAGTGATAATCCCCGTGCCAGCGGTGGGTAGAGCGCAAGAAATAATGCTTGTCCTAGACGAATATATGAGGCGCGGTGAAATGAAGGAGGCACCGGTTTTCATAGAGGGCATGATATCCGAGTCAACAGCGATACACATGGCCTATCCAGAATATCTCTCAAGGGAGGTTAGAAATAAAATAATTAACGATGATATAAACCCCTTTGAATCAGAGTATTTCACAGTGGTTGAGCACCCGAGCGCTAGAAGCGAAATAATTGAGGGCGAACCATGCATAATAATGGCTACAGCCGGCATGCTTGAAGGAGGCCCGGTGATCGATTACTTCCAAAATCTAGCGCATGATGATCGAAACTCTCTGGTGTTCGTCAGCTACCAAATTGAGGGAACGCTCGGCCGGAGAATCCAGAAGGGCACACCGGAGGTTTCAATAATGGACCAGGATGGAAAAATCAGAGTTATAAAAGTTAGCCTAAAAGTTCATACGGTCGAAGGATTCTCCGGGCACTCGGACAGAAGGCAAATAATAAATTATCTACGCAAGATCTCGCCTAAACCCGATAATATAATCGTGTGCCACGGTGAGAGAAGCAAGTGTATCTCCCTCGCCGATTTTCTACGAAGAAAATACGGGGTTAACGCCGTCGCCCCTGATGTGCTAGAAACAATAAAGCTAAGATAGAAGCCGCATCAAAGGCTTGATATTCCATCGCTTATGCGAAGAATTATTGCGTCTCAAAACTGGTTTTCTCCTTCCATATTTGAATGGATGGCGGCGTTAGAACTATGCGTTCCTCTCCAAGTCTAGCTATGTCGCCGCCTATGGACTCTGCAAATTCGCTTAGCTCACCAACAGCCCGCTTAACATCATCAATGCTCTTCTCCGCCAGCGGCTCAACCTTAATTATCAATATATTCCCAGATTTAACCTCATTCTTAATCTTCTCTAAATCATCAATTGAATGTAAAGATAAAGCTTTAAGGTAAATTTTGCCCGTTGCCTTCGGCATAGCAGTTACCGCTTCTTCCTTCTTCCCTTCAGCCTCCCCAACTTCAGCCTCAGGCTTTTCCTCCCTCTTTTTACCAACTATCTTCTCTAAGATCCTCCCAAAATTTGGGTTTGTCAAATTTAATCTCACCGCGCTTATTAGACTTACCAGATTCGGCGAGAAAACCCAGAGATGAAACTCCGGGATAATCGCCTTTAAATCTTTAATTGTAAATTGGCGATATAAATTTTTTGAGCCAGCCGTCGATACTGTCAAGTTATTGGTGTTGCTGGTGGTCTCTTTAGGGTTTGATGCGGCCTTATGAGGTTGCACCATAGGACGAATAGCCTTATGAAGAGTTTCATCTTGAAAATAGGCTTTTTCCTCGCTGGGAAGTTGTTGAAGAACCGCCTAGTCCTTGCCTTCATGGTTCTGAACCATCGTTCAATGCGGTTTCTCATGCCATGTAAAGCAGGATCACCCTAACCTTCAACCGCAGCGAAAACCTATTACGTCTGAATAACCCACTATCCTTAAGGGCTTTGAGAAGCCGCTTCTTGGGAGGTGATTCTCATCATGTGGCTTCTCAAAGATCCCCCCTAAAAATATAACTTGACAGTATCTAATTTAGAGAGTTCATCTCTAAATTCCATACCTTAAATGTATTGTTATACCGCCTGAAATCCAAGAAACCTTTAAGGCTAGAAGGATCTTTTAAAATTCAGCCCTATCGCTTTTGAAACATAGCAATTGCTTCCCAAAATACATCTCCAACATAATGCAGGTTTTTAAGAACCTTTCCATGTCTAAGACGCTTAATCTCCTCGGAGCCTACGAGAGCCTTAGCCACAGCAATAGATTTTCTATATTTTTCATCAAGAACTGCAATCAAGGACCCTTCTCTAAATTCCCCTTCAACCTTAACGATGCCGGGCGCCATTATGTCGGCGCCGTTACATACATGTGGAATTGCACCCATGTCAACTATAACCTTCGGAAGACTATTGATGAGATCCTCAAAGGTTAATGCTGGCATAAGAACCCCCTCGAATCTTATTAAAGCCGGTTTATTATCTATCATAAATATTTCACCACGGGGAACTTCAGCAACCTCTACTTTTGGTTTAGCACCAACCCCGAAAAGCCCAGCGCCAAAAATTTCCGATATCTCCCTCAGAAGGTTTTTCGCATCCTTCTCTTTAAGGAAGAATCTACGTTTAATGCTGCCCATAAAATAAGGTTTTAGCATAACGCATATAAATTTGCACCTCTCCATAGAAGAGTAAAAGAAGGAATGATAAAGCATGGCAACCCAAATACTAGAGGAGAGCCTTGGAAAAATCGTACTAATAAAGCTAAGGGGTGGAAGAAGTATACGGGGGAAACTTCAAGGTTTCGATCAGCATCTAAACCTTGTCCTCGAAAAGGCGGAGGATGTAACTGACGCTGAAAACATTAAGGAACTAGGTTTGATAATAGTCAGAGGAGACAATGTTATAATGATATCCCCGCCGCCTAGGTGAGTGATTAAATGACGAAGGGAACACCTTCCTTCGGGAAACGCATGGGCAAAACCCTCCACATAAGGTGCAGAAGATGCGGACGCAGGTCATACAATGTTAGGAAGAAAAGATGCGCAGCCTGCGGTTTCGGGGAATCAGCGAGAATAAGGCGATACTCGTGGCAGACTAAAAATCTTCAGAGACAACGAATAGTTTAGGAGGCGTCTTCATAACAATCATAGAAAAGCATTTAAGTAGCGTTCTTGGTGAAATAGAGGAAAAATCGGTGGAAAAATGGGATGGTTGGAAAAGCGAGAATAAGGCTGGTGAGCACAGATTACAAGAAGCTCGACGAGATATGTAGGGAACTAAGGGACATAGCCGAGAAGGCTGGGGTAAAGGTCACGGGGCCTATCCCCCTTCCAACTAAAAAGCTTAAAGTGCCAGTAATGAAAAGTCCTTGCGGTGAAGGAACAAAAACGTGGGATAAGTGGGAAATGCGTATACATAAACGCCTAATAGACATAGAGGCTGAGGAGCGCGTTATGCGCAGAATCATGCGCATGAGGGTCCCTGAGGAAGTTTACATAAGTATAGAATTAGTTTAGTATAGAAATTAACAATTCCCCTCAGGATCTATCCGACCGGCTGTAGGTTTTCCACGATCCTTCACTAAGTTGGGGAAATATCTATTCTCATCCCATCATAGGCTACATGCACATTTTCAGGTTTAAGTTTCTCCTCAAGTTCTTCATGAAGTAAACCGCCGTTATGGGAGAAGTGGGTTGCGATAAAAATCGTGCTGCTTGAGGCTATGCCCATTCTCACCATTTCTTCCTTAGCTCTCAAAACCCCTTCGATACCCATGTGATATCTGGTTTCAGGCGAACGGTCCGTTGGTGCAGTCAAATATTACCAGGTCAAGTTTAAAGTCCGCCAGCCTATTCCATGTTTCCCGAGGGAACCAGCCCGAATCATGCCCATAAAGAATTGTCCTTTCACCGTCAGAAATCACATAGATTAAGCATTGCTCATTTTTATCATGATCAGCAAGGAGGGGCGTAACTAAATATGGGCCCATCATGAAACTCTTAAATGGTTCAACCCTCTGGATCCTTACAGAACTCTCAAGAGTTTTCTTAGTTAGAACACTAAGAAGCTTCTCATGAATCTTTTCATTACCATAAACCGTTAAAATTTTGCCATTTTTCAATCTGGCAAATGGCTCAGCCCTCATATTAAGCTCCTCCGGGTAGAAATGATCCTGATGACTGTGTGTTATCAGCAGAAAATCGATTCTCGCCAGATCCACATCGTAGGAAATTTTATGGTGGTACGTGTCCGGGGGCAAGTCGACTTTCAAGTCGGAATTAATTATAACCGAGGATCTGGTCCTTATATTTTTTCCCTCCGATCCCCCTCGCTCTTTCACAGTTTCGGCATTGACAGAAAACCGCAGGCCAGCCTTCTGAGGCGGCTGTTCCAAGGAATAGTATTCGCATGTAATCTAGCATCCTCTAAGAGAATATAAATTTTTTGAGGAGGGCGCTGGCTAAAGGATCAATAAGCTGGCTGCCGCCAGTATGAGTGAGGCTAGAAAACTTAGAAGCCAAACGTATCTGTTCCACCAGAAAATTTTCGCCCCATCCAGTATGCCGAAGGGCACGAGGTTAAATAGGGCCGTCCACGCATTTATTCCTGAGCCCCATATCATAATCGTCTCGAACGCTGAATCATGCACAGCAGGGGTCAAAAATAAAAATAGAGTGGATAGGGTCAGATTAACAAGCGGTCCTGATAATGAAGTTTTGCCAACGATCTCCCTATTCACCTCTCCAGATATGATGACTGCACCGGGTGAAATGATCTTTATTGGGGAAACGATCGAGATTAAAGTGATCAATGCGCCTAGAAAAGTCAGCCTGAACTCCGCCCACAAACCGTAATGCATTGCAACAAACTTATGTCCAAGCTCGTGGGGAATGAACGCTGATGCGAAAATAACGGCTAAACCCAGGAGTAAAATAGGCTCCATCAAGCTTGGGTTAAAGAGGGCTATAGATGAACCTACAAACATAACCATCAATGTGCCCAAAGCTACGTGTGCAACCTCACCTGAAATCACTATATTGCGGAGGAAGATTAACCTTCGGTAAAACTTTGCGCTTCCAACCTTCACCCTGCCAGATTTCTCGGATGGAATTATGCGCCTCACAGGCTCCTTGCTAACGCCCTGGCATGCATGTAGCTCAGGTAATCTATGCTCAGCGCAAAAATATCCGCCGCAGAATGGACACTTAAAGGGCAATGCCGCATCTGAACCACAATATTGGCACTTCAATCCCCTTCAACTTCTAAATGCTGATTTAACCTTAATATTTTTTTAAAGGGTAATAAATCCTTCGCCTTTCCCAAATTTATGCATCCAGATTGATCAATTCATAAGCGGCAGCTAAGCATACAAAGAATAAAAAACGTAATTCTTAAAAACCTTAAACCATGAGGATTATTTTAAAACAAGCCGGTAAAAATAATAAACCCTACAAGACAGTGTTAAAATAGAGTGGGCCGGGGTGGCCGAGTGGATTAAGGCGCAGGCCTTGAGCCCAGAAATGGTTAAGGAAGCCTGTGGCCCATCATGGGCCGCATGGGTTCGAATCCCATCCCCGGCGCCAATGTTTTGGGTTCGAATCCCTTCCTTCCGCCTTTTAAGTCTACGCGTCTTCTGCTGAATGATGTAGGAATGGATGGCATATATGACTTCGACGAGAGGATCAGGCGTTACCGTCGGATCATCGCCGGGTT
>CALKGV010000077.1 GCA_938091805.1 uncultured archaeon
AACTATGGGCGGGGCTCAAGCGCTACAAGTGTAAGGCTTGCGGAAAGACATTCAACGATAAGAACCGGAACCATGTTCCACTATTCGAGGCTGAGCCTTAGGGGTGGTTCATGCTTATGCTCCTCTTCCTAGGCTTGCACAACTCGAGTCTGGGACTGAGCTGCTTCACTGGCCGAAGCTACATGACCGTGTTCAGGGCGATGAAGAGGCTCCTGCTCAGCCTCAGGGAGAGGGCGCAGTCAGTTAGGATGAATGTGGCCGTTGAGTCCGACGAGGTCTACGTGACAGCTGGTCTGAAGGGCGGAAACAACAGCCACCGCATCAAGCGCCTCGGCCGGAAGCCTAGGCGCAGGGGCCTCAAGAGGCGGGGGCGTGGAGTATGGAGCTGAGACAAGCCTCCGATCTTCATCCTGGTGGAGGGGCGGCCGAGAGGACCATGTTCCCTCCAGCGGCGTGGAGGCTAAAAACAGCCCTGAAGAGCATTGTGAGGAGGGCTCAACGTCTACACAGACTTCTTAAGCCCTACCTGGGCCTAAGCGAGGCCGGATACAGGCACAAGGCAGTTAACCACTCGGTTGTTGAGTGGGTAGGGGTGAATGCCACATCAGCGGATGCGAGAACAGGGCTTCCCTACTTAGGCCTTGGCTGGCGGTCATCGGGGCGTATGCAAGGACAACCTGAGCCTCTACTTGGCGCCTTAGGGCCTGCAGGCGATCCAGGGGGATGGGGCCCGTAGAAGTCCTCACAGAGGTCCTGAAAACAGCCCTTATTTTCTCGGCCTTCTCAGAGATTATAAGAAGACGCCTCAGCCCCGAAACAACCATCCCATAAGGCCAGCCACAAAATTCTTAAATAAGAGCGTTTAGTTTTATGATTAATCTGCAGTTTTGAGATGTGCATGTGTTTTTGGCTAGTTTACAATAGCCTCCTTTTTACAGAGTCTTCTTAGCTTGGAAAATTCTATGGCGGCAATGCTGGGTTGAGGTATATCTTCAAATACTCGGGTTTCAGCAAGGCGATGTAGGAATTTGGCTCTTCCACGTCTCCGCTAGGCTTTTTCTCCCTCAAAACAAGCCCCTCCGAAACAAGCCTTTCCAGATGGATAATTATCGTTGAACGGGTAAACCCTGTTGCCTTAACCAGCCCTGCAAGCGTCATAGGCCTGCCTTCAACCTTCAAAACCTCAACTATTCTTCTATCAAAATAATCCAAATACATGATAGTGATAGTGCAACACTGATTAAAAATATTTTTGCCCGAATTTAGCAACAAGCTGATGGATAAATATTCGCTCATGTTAAAATATGAGGATATGATAGAGAATATTGATTGATATCTTTGTAGGGGTTGCGGAAGAAGCTTCAACGATAGGACTGGAACCATATTCCATGGGTCAAGGCTGGAACCATGGGAATGGTTCTACCTGATAAAGGAGCATTCGGCGAACAGAAGCATCTACTCCATAAGCCTCGACCTTGAAAGGCCATACAGCACCGTATACTACTCTCTAAAGAAGGTTAAGGAGGACCTGCTTGCAGAGGAGATCGCCATCAAGCTAAAGGGGGAGGTTGAGGTGGATGAGACCTACATAAGCAGCCCGGGAAGGTTCTTGAAGCTTGCGAGGTCCTCGCTCCCCACTTAACGAAGGCTGCGCTCATGACCGCTGATCCTTAAAAGAAGGTGCCTGTAGCTTTTTGGATGCATAGAAGTTATGTGCCCTTCATAAGCATGAATCATTTTAACAATATTCATTGGCGCACTCTAAGGTCCATCATTGAAGAACTCTGGAGCCACGGGCCTCAAGTGCTTTTCTACGCTGAGGGAGACTGGACTCCGCATCTTGATACATTCGCCGAGCTCCCCGAAAGCAGCATAATCTTTCATGTAGATAAAACCGATATTTTTGAGGCGCATAAGAAATTGAAAGATAAATTCTGCCTGAGTGGGGAGTACCTAACTGGTTGTTTTCCCTTGGAACCCCTGAAGAGATGCGCCGCTATTGCCAGAAGGTAATTGATAGCTTGGCCTCAGAGGGCGGATACATAATGGATGCATCAGCTATCATTCAAAATGATGCAAAAACTGAGAATATTAAAGCGATGACTGAATTCGCACGTAAGTAAATATGGCAATATCCTCTAGAACAATCTCAAGATTTAGAATCTCAAAGTTATCCTGAAAAAATGAGAATAAAAGTAGCAGCACGCCGTATTCTCCAAAATTAAGGGTTAAACCAGGCGTATGTATTTCCTGGGAGGAGAAAAGCAAAAATTGCCGCAAATCTCTGGCAACGAAAGCGTTTTTAAGAGGATCTGGGAGGAGATCGAATCATTCGGGTATCTGTTTATTTGGCAGATTTTACTTTCCTTCTAAAAAGCCTAAGTGTTGCTGCTATTCCGTAGTCATATTAGCGCGGCTTAGGACCCTAAATACCTAGTAGGTCCGCTAGGACTGCCCGAACCTAGTGCCCTAGTCTACTGAAATCTTAGTCTCAGCAGCCTAATAAATCCATTAATCCTAATTCTATTAGGCTATTAGAGGAGAGGCATAAAGTAAGAGGCGAAACCGAGCGGCAAAGAATTAAACCACAAGGCAACGATCTTCAAAGATAAAAAATTATGGATAATCGATTTGTGGGATATTACATATTATCACATCATTGCCTTTAGATTCTCTATGCACCTTTTTACGCATTCTAACGGTGGATAAGCATACGTTTCTTGCTCAATAATGTACCATTCTGTGCCGCCTATGGTTTCACAAAGATTTAAGACTTCATTCCATTTCACTTCGCCCTCTCCGATTAATGCGTTTTCATTTTTTGAGGAATACTCTTTGAGGTGCACTGTTACGCTTCGCCCAGGATATCGCCTAATAATGTTTAACACGTCCTCCGGGCTTACGCCGCCATGCATCGCATTTCCAGTGTCTAGCTGCATTATTACTTCCGGTTTGGCTGCATCAAAGAATATAAACCAAGGAATCTCCCCGTTTACTGGTTTAAACTCGATTGCATGGTTGTGGTATCCTATGCGCATTCCTTCGGGCTTAAGTTTATCAGCGATCTCACTCATTAATTCAGCGGTTTTAAGCCACGCTGACTTGGAGTTTCTCATTTCTTCAGGTAGCCATGGCACTATAAGATACTTGTTGCCCAATATGCGGTTAAACTCTATCGTCTCCTTCAGTTTTTCACCGATCAGCGTGTCTATGCCTATATGTGTTCCAGCCACTTCGAGACCTAAATCTTCAAGCATCTTTTTCAACTCATCGGCAGCTCGACCGTAATACCCAGCAAACTCCACACCTTCATAACCCATTTTGGCTATAGCTTCAAGAGTCCCCTTCAAATCGCGTGCGCAATCCTCACGAACAGACCATAATTGCAGAGCGATTTTTATCCTCGCCATGCATCTCACCTAAAAATAATTTCTTTTACAAAGAATATTTATTTGTAGTCCTCATAATTATAAAAGCGTAAAGCGTTAAGAACATAATCCTCAAATAGGTGGTGTAGATGAGTAAGATTTTAAATCTCGGCATTATTGGGGTCGGCGTCATCGGCAGATCCCATCTTCAAGCATCCATGAACCAAAAGAACGCTAGGGTAATAGCAATAGCTGATATAAACGAAGAAGCGCTTAAATCGGCTGCGGAAAGATTCAAGATTGAAAAATGCTTCACCGATTATCATGAACTTTTAGCCTTAAAAGACTTAGAGGCCGTTATTGTTTCAACGCCTCCATTCAATCATGCTGAAATAACTTGCGACGCAGCTTCAGCTGGCAAACATGTTTTATGTGAGAAACCTATGGCCATGAATTCTAAAGAGGCTGCTAAAATGGTTGAGGCATGCAAGGAGGCTGGTGTAAAACTTGGCATTTGCAGCGCCAGATCAAGGTTAATGCCCCATGCTGAAATGGCTAGGGAATATATTTCCGGCGGTAAGCTAGGTCAAGTCTACTATACGAGGTTCACCAGCATCCGTCGGAGGGGGCGGCCCGGCATAGACATACTGAAAGAATCTAAATGGTTTTTAGATTCATCTAAGGCCGGTGGAGGCGCGCTGATGGATATCGGTTGCTATGACATTGATCTCCTGTTGTATCTGCTTGGAGATTTAAAGCCGCTCTCTGTAAGCGCTGTTACATTTAGAGGTGTTGGTGGAAGACTTAAACTGGAAGCAAAGTACGATGTGGAAGAACATTCATCAATTTTCGTTAGATTTAAGGATGGCTTAGCCTCATCTTTCGAGACCACTTGGGCAGCAAACCTCAGCCCCTATCAAGAAGTGATTATATTTGGTTCTAAAGGCGGGCTGATGCTTAACAGGCCTAGTCCATTCACCTATTTCACCGAAAAGGGTGGCAGAGGCATAGCTGTATCCTACGATTTATCTATTGATTGGGGGCTAATTCAAAGTCTCCTAATCGAGGATTTCGCCAGGGCATGCTTAGAGGATAGACCTCCAAAAACCCCTGGCGAAGACGGCTTAAAAGTTATGCAGATAATTGAAATGGCCTATAAATCAGCCAGATTGAATAGAGAAGTAAAAGTAGACGAGATATAAATCAGCAAGCTGCGCTTCATTCGCCTCTTCCACGAAAACCTTTTCTTATTTTCCAAAAAGTTTTTGGGGCTTATAAACTATTAATTATTACCTTTAGAGGCAGCATATAATGGACCTTGCTGTTCAGATTAATGACCTTGTTAAAGTCTATGATGGGAAAGTAAGAGCCTTAGATGGGGTTAACTTAACCGTTGAGGCCGGCAAATCCTTCGCATTACTGGGGCCTAATGGCGCTGGAAAGACCACGCTGATGAGAATTCTGACAACGCAAATTAAGCCCACATCGGGAGAAGCCTATGTTTTCGGCCTTGATGTTGTCCGTGAAGGAAGTAAGGTTAGAGAGCTGATAAGCTATATTCCGCAAGAAATGAGCGTCTGGACGGATATTAGCGGCTACGAGAACCTTTTAGTATACACAAAAATTTTTGGCATACCACATCATGAAAGAGAAAAGCTGATCTATGAAGCGCTGGAAAATATGGGTCTAATTAACGTTAAAGATGATCTGGTTAGAACATATTCCGGCGGGATGATAAGAAGGCTTGAAATAGCATGCGCCATGCTCATTAAACCGAGAATTATGTTTTTAGATGAGCCCACTATTGGCTTAGATCCCGCGGCTAGAAAGGCTGTGTGGGAGAGGCTTAATGTTTTCAAAAATGATTATGAGGTGACAATATTTTTCAATACGCACTATATGGATGAGGCTGACTTATATGCGGATGAGATAGCTATCATTAGCCAAGGAAAAATAGTGGCAAGGGGCACAAGCGAGGGACTTAGGCATTCTTTAGGCGGCGAACTCATAACATTCACGGTGGAAAAAAACCCTATTAACGCTGAAATGCTTGAAGAGATACAGAAACTGCATTTTGTGAAAGACGTATCTATCGACGACACGAGCATAAGCATACTTGTTTATAGTGCGGAGGATTCATTACCCTATATTATGGACATTCTGAGAAATGAAAAAATGTCTGTGAGCAAAGTTTCCATATCTAAGCCCACTTTAGACGATGTTTTCCTAAAGTACGCTGGAATGAGGTTTGAAGAAAAAGGCAGAATCAGCGATGTGGTGCATACTAGACGTATGATTAGGAGGGGATGAGAATGCTAAAAGCCCTGAAAAATATGCTTGTTATGATCGAGCTTGAAATGAGAAGGCTGTGGCATGATAGGGCGGAAATATATTCGAGGGCAATTCAGCCAATCCTTTGGATGACAATATATGGTCCAGTAATGGGCAGCGCTAGAGCTATCCCAACGGGCGGAGTTCCATATACGGATTTCATCACGCCAGGTGTTATAATACAAACAACAACCTTTGTCAGCATACTCTACGGGCTAACAATGGTATGGGAGCGGGACTCGGGCATTCTGAAGAAACTGCTTGTTACGCCGGCGCCCAGATATTCTGTTGTGGTGGGAAGATCCATGGCTTCAGGCGTGAGGGCGATGTTTCAGGCCTTAATAATCTTGCCAATAGCCTTCGCTATCGGCGTAAGGTTCGTGCCAAACCCAGCCTATTTTCTTCTAGCCCTTATAGTAATATTTTTTGCCTCTGGAGGGTTCGCAGCAGCATCGATTCTCATAGCTTCATTTATGAAGACCAGAGAAAGATTTATGGGAATAGGTCAAGCGATTACCATGCCTCTCTTCTTTGCAAGTAACGCATTATATCCGCTTCAGATGATGCCGTCAATACTAAGGGAATTCTCAACATATAACCCCCTAAGCTATGTTGTTGACGCTGTAAGAGGGCTGCTGATAACAGGGAACCTCTCAAACCTTCTAATAGATCTGGTTGCAATAGCAATTTTCAACATTACGATGTTCATTCTGGCTTCAGTGAGCTTACGCCGCATAATTGAGTGAGGCTGCCAACAAGAAGATATTGACTGTTAGGAGAAAACCGCCCTTAATGCAACCACCATATTCCTTGCCGAGATTAACAGGACTATTATAGAAGCCGCGCAAAGTATTACGAACAGAAAATATCTATAAGGTCTTTCAGGGGATAGCCATTTAGGAACCTCTAATCTTAGGAATGGAATCATAAAGGGCACTTTCCCACAGTATCCACCGTATTCCTCACTGTAAGTTTTAAGTAAGGTTCTTTCCTCTAGGCTCGCTAATATCAGATAGCCAAATAGGAGAGTTAACCATGCTATAAGTGAGGCTGGCCTTAGGGATCTAATTGATATCCCAAGCGTCAAAATAATTATTCCCAAATATTGCGGGTGTCTAACAACTCCATAAACTCCATGGGTGATTAAACCCTTTTTCAGGTTTTTTAGCCATGTGACAAACGCTATAATGAAGATGAGTAAGCCAGCAATTAAAAGGGAGGCATCTAAAATTCCCCACCCGAAAAGCGATGGAAGAAAAATATTGTCTTCCACCCGAAAGATGTAAGTCAGCCAATATAGGCTTTCGCCAGGATGGAATGGATCAGGTATATCCTTTAGAATGGTCCAGGGATAAGTGAGAATAAAATAGGCGCCGAATGGGAAAAACATTATGAAAAACAGCGGATTAAAAATTACCGTTATTGAGGGCACGATGTTAAATAAGGCCAAGATCCCAGCCGAGATTCTATTTAGCATGCTTTTGATCTTCAACCTTTTCACCAGGGCTACAAGCGCACTTCTTCTATAATAATATGAGGAATATTAAACTATAGATTAGAACAGTGTTTAAAGATGAAAAAGATTTAACATCAATTTCATTTTGCTAAATGATCCCGGTTGCGGATTCATCCAGCACATTTTTCTTCATCTTTCTTCTAAGCCAGGCAACAATAAATTCCTCAATCTTTTCTCTATTATATGGATCTTGCCATGCGCTTTCAAGCGCTTCACAAACATTCAGCCCGCCAGCCAGCCCAAAATAGTTTAGCATCTCCATATAGAGGCGGTCTTTCTCGGATTCGCTGAGGCTAACTCTGATTCCGCTTCTATTTAAAACTTCATTAAGCATCAATGTGAAGATTAGCCTGCTCATCCTTAAACACCCCAACTAAAATAATGGTGGAAGGGGGATTAAAGTTTTACTTTAACTAACAATCTTCCTTAAATCTATCTGGTGGTATATAGTCTCCGAAGCGCTCCCTAGCCTTAATTAAGCGTTCGGCTTGTTCATCCAATATTTGAAGGAGCTCCGCTGGCGTGTCTAAAACCTGAGTTGTCCAAAACTCCTTTACCCGCTTAATCTTCCGCAGATTTTCTGGAACGCGTATAGTGAACTGCCTTACGTAATCCTCCTTTGCATAATCCTTATTCAGCACCTGCCTAAATAGTTTGGTCAGATCCTCATATTTTGGGATTAGACCTGTTGGAGTCTTTACGGCGCCCACGTCATTGTGCACGCGGAGCTCTATCCACTTCGCCCAGACATGCTTATCTCTGCGGTCATTTAGGAACTCACCAGTTTTTAAGTCGCGCAGAAAGTAGTTTGCTCCGAAGATTAATGGCGGCTTCTTAAGGCGCTTACCAAACTCCAGATAATGCTTTATGTATTGGCCGAGAGGTATAGAAACAAAGTCTTGTATGCTCATCACGTTTATCTCATATTTGCCCTTCTCCTCGGTTATGGCGAAAGTCGTCTCAGTCTCCAACGAAGCTCCATAAGCGATTACCCCGTGATCCCAGCTGAAAGCTTGCTGTATGGGCACGTAAGCTCTGTAATCGCGGCCCCCATATATTATGGCGCCCAATTCAACTCCCAGAGGATTATCTAATTCCGGATCGCAGTTTGGCAATGCCTTGAGGGATATAGTGTAGCGGGCGTTCTCACTTGCTGGAGGCATCTCTTTACCATTTAATCCTACCTTACCTTTAAACCATCTTCCAGAGAAATTTACTCCCTCATCTGGAAGGTTGCATTCCATGCCGAGCCACCATGGTCTGGCATCTTTAATCAGAACGTTTGAGAATATTATCTCGTTTGGGCTATTAAGCACATTATAAATTAGCGGATCATCTATCGGGTTAATGTTTTGAAGGATGCCGAAGATTCCGGCTTCAGCATTTACTGCCCGGCAGACCCCATCAATATTACGAACGTAGGCGATGTCGTCGGCGAGTATTGTTTCTCCCGGAAGCATAGCCGTTGAGGTTTTTCCACATGCGCTTGGAAAGGCCCCTCCAATATAGGTTTTCCGACCGCCAGGACCATGAACGCCCATTATCATAAAGTGCTCTGCGAGCCAACCTTCCCGATGGGCCTTGCAAATTGCCAAGCGAAGCGCGAGCTTCTTGAAGCCCACGGAGTTGCCGGCGTATTGGGTGTTAACGCTATAGACGGTGTTTGTCAAATAATCAATGTAGATGCGTTTCTTGTCATGATCAATGCTTATCATCCTCTCATTCATCCTTCCAGCCGAATGTAAGGTCTTAAAGAAATCGGCGCCCACGCTCATATTGAGAAAGGTCTCATAGCCGCTTCTGTAAAGTAGGCTCACCGAATGGGCTACATACCAAGAATCCGTGCACTCCATGCACGGAATCGTGAATATGGAGTTGGCTGGACCCAGAATTAGGAACCTAACTATCATCGTACGCCCGGCCATCGAACCCCTAAGCAGATTCAAAATCTCATTTAACCCCTCATCCCTATCGATCTGCTTTAGAGCTGGGCTTAGAGAATTTCCCTTAGGAACAAGAAACTTTGTTACCTCACGATCTCGCCCTTGATCATAGTATCCATCGAAATGATAGGTGTGTCCAGGCGTTGCTAATGCAGCGCACTCCTCACCGCTAGCGATTGCCATATGCTTGATATGCGCAATCTCATCAGGTGTGTCGCTGCAGATAAAGATGTCTTTGGGATTGCAGAGCTCAGCAGCTTCAGCAACGAACTGGTGGACTTTGGGATTAGGTATTGCACGTAGCTTCTCGAAGTTATCCCAATTCATTCTGTGCTTTAGCGCTTCTAGGTATATGTTTATCCTCTGCATTTCTCTAATTCTCTCCTCCTCTCTGAAGGATCCTTAAATCCGCTTATTATTCATCTTCTTCAGATTTTATCTGCCGATCTTACCTAGTCTCCTATGATTAAGGGAGCATGTATATAAGTTTTACTTAAATCGATAAATAATTACGAAAAACGTAAAGTTTGAATTACGTACTCTTCAACCCCTTATCTCCCAGAATGCTGTCTATTACGAGCTGAGCCACCTTAGCTCCGCTCAGCAGCATTCCCCCAAATATTGGGCCCATACGCGGGGTTTGATCTATTGCTGCAACAGCCATGCCGGCGACGAATAAGCCTGGACAAACCTCTCTTGTGCCCTCAACAGTTAACCTCTCAGCATTTGACGACCACATTGACTTCTCACCTCTGATAGCTATGTTCAGCTCTGGAATTTTTCTGGAGGCAACTGATAGAACTTCCGCATCGTGTCCTGTGCAGTCTACAACAGCCTTCGCCTTGATCCCAAGCGGATCAACATGTAGTCCAGCCATTACAACCGATGTCCACTGAACCACCACGCCGACGATTTTAGGCGGCTCCTCCCTATAGATTATGTCGTCAACGGTTACGCCCAAAATTATCTTTGCTCCAGCATCGATGGCTTTGGACGCTAATTTCGCCATCAAATCGGCTGCGTCAGCAATAAATAATCCCTCCTCCAGCTGCTCTAATCTACAGCCAACCTCTTTAAGAATTCTATCAGCTGGCGATTCAACAACGATTTTATGGAACTGCATTCCGCCGCCTCCAATTCCGCCTCCGAAGGAAAGTCTCCTTTCGAATACAACGGTTTTTAGCCCGGCTTTCGCCATGTACATGGCAGCGGTTAACCCTGATGGCCCGGCGCCAACGACCACTACATCTGTTTCAGCGATATTCATCCAGTCTTCCATGGCTTTCTGTATTATTGCCCTAGTTATTACATGCTCCTCAATTTCCTTCATTTTCAAGCTCATATGAATCATCCCTTAACTTTTGATTTCCGAATTCTATTTTTGGCTTAAAATATTCTAAGGTCATTTAATTTAACCTTTTTGTGGAAAATATTTTATTTAATGTTTTTGCCTCGCATAGATAGGCATATCTTGCAGATTCTCAGCATTATTTCCTCCGAGCTTACATTTTCGCTTGCTATCTTACCCGCAATTTCTCTTGCCGCTTCTTGAATTACGGGCAGCATATCCTCAAACTGCGTTAAGCCTTTATGCCCACGCTTTAAACGGAGATATTGGCTTATGGCCGCTTGCGTGGTTCCAAGATTCTCTGCAACCTCAACCTGTGTAAGCCTATGCTTTTCAATAAGTTCCCTAGCGATGTAGGATCTTAGTATTGGAATTATTCGCCGCCCAATTGATTCGCATGGTGGATACGTTTATCTCACCCAAAGAAAGATATAACATGCTTATAGTAATTACTGAACTTTGGCAAATTTTAGGTCGTCTCCATCTGGTATAGGGTTTTGAGGCATTTGAGGTCTGACAGGGTCAGCTTGAGGATTTCGTCGGGGTTTCTGACTTTTTGGGCGAACTTCGCAACCAGCTCAACGA
>CALKGV010000078.1 GCA_938091805.1 uncultured archaeon
TGGCAGGATGAGGGCGTATGGGATAGAGTGTTCAAAGCCCTATCATCCATGAGGGAGCATGGTAGGGTATGCGTTGATAGCTCCACTGTGGAGGCTAAAAGGGGGAGAAATGATAGGATATGATGGCTTCAAGCATAGGAAGGGCTCGAAGATACATGTATGTGTGGATGAAGGCTCTATGCCTCTAAGCATATCTTTGGGTGCTGGAGATGAGCATGATTCGAAGCGGTTCGATGAGCTATTGGATGGCTTAGGGGAGGCTCCGAAGGAGCTTTACGCTGACTCAGCATATGACACTGAAGCCATAAGGGGTAGGCTGTCGTTAATGAATGTGGAGGCAAACATGCCCGTGAACCCAAGGAATGGTGGGAAGCCCATACAATACGACATCGAAACCTATAGGAGGATGAGGTCTGCAGTCGAGAGATTCTACGGATGGCTCAAAAGCTTCAGAAGAATAATCGTAAGGTATGAGAGGCTGGCGGCAACATACAAAGCCCTAATAACAATAGCATGCATAACAATACACTTAAAATATGGAATTTAGAGATGAGTTCTCTATAAGGGCTTTTACAATTTCCGGGCGCTTATACATTCACACTAGCACATGTCTAAGTAGATTCGGGTTTGAAACTATGGGCCCCTATGATCCATCGGCGTCGAAGGACGGAAAGAATTTTCCTCCAACCCGTTTAGCGAGATATCTCAGAACATCGAAAATTTTAGGATCGACATTAACCTCAGATCTTTTACACTGTTCAATAAAAGAGTCCGGGTTGTAGACGGCTTCTTCATCCATATTCCAGAGGGAGCACCCGATCCACCTATACCGTTTGCCGTTCATAATCCATGTATGCTCATCGATCTTCCTCAGATCTTTAGGTTTAGCCGCATAAGCCGGGACCACCCTTACACAATCTATTCCCGTGCTTTCATGGAGCTTTAAAAGCTCCTCAGCTGTATGTCTATTTATTTCATCCAGGCCTAAGCGTTCCCTCATCATGAGAGAGTAGACCACGTCGGGATTATGGAGGAGGATTGAGTTTACGGGCTTTCTAAGTATGCTCGAAGCTATTATTGGTGGAATATGCACCTCGTAGAGTGGAACCCTATCTGGAGTTGAGATTTCCATTGTTTTTATCACTCTTTCCCAGGAGCTCATGCCGCAACCCATATGGAACCGTCTAGCAGGGATGAAATTTATATTTCACCAAGACCAATTTTAAATTATGCCTAAATATGTTAAAAGGGTTGGACCTAAACGTAGGCTTGAAAACCGCAGAGTAGCCATAATAGTTGCCCATGAATTTGAAGATGTGGAGCTTCTATATCCATTTCTAAGGCTAAGTGAAGAGGGAGCAGAGGTCGTTGTGGTTCCAGTAGAGGTAGGGCTTCACCCTAGGCCCTCTGTCAGAGGTAAACCCATAACCGGGCGGTATGGAACACCAATACCTCTTGAAGTCTTCGAGGAAGGCGGCAGATATGCTGTAAGAAGAATAGATCAGGTTGAACTGGAGGATTTTGACGCCTTAATTTTCCCCGGCGGCTTTTCCCCAGATGCTCTAAGAATAATGCCTAAAGTTTTAGAGATCGTTAGAAAAGCATATGAGCGGGGCAAAATTATAGCTGCAATATGTCATGGTCCTCAAGTTTTAATATCCGCTGGACTTGTAAAGGGTAGAAAGGTAACCAGCTACGTAGCCGTCAAAGACGATTTAGTGAACGCCGAAGCTATTTTCGTAGATGAACCCGCCGTTAAAGACGGCAACATAATAACTGGCAGGGTGCCGGATGATCTGCCGGAGTTTTGCCAAATGATAATTGAAGCTTTATCATAAGCAGTTTATGAGGGAGAATATACTTTAAATCAATTTCGATGAAGAAGTGATAGAAAAGAGGGGCATCACCAGGCTTCACATTAGTTCAAGAAATCGTTACTCTACGGAGTAGAAAAATTCGGGAAAAATAGATGAATTAACTTTACTCCCCCTTTTTATGTAGGATATTATGAGGCTGATGTCTCGCTTATAGAAATAGAAGAACTCACCGTTTCAGTGGGTATTTACCATACTTTCTGGCTGCTTCATATATGGCGAAGAAGTTCTCTATGGGCGTGTCTTGCGTAATATTGTTGGATGTGCCAAGCACGAAGCCGCCTCCGGGAGCGCATATCTCTATTGTCCTCTTAACCTCCTCCTTAACCTCTGTGGGTGTTCCGTGGGGTAATGTTTCCTGTACAGATAAGCCTCCCCACAGCGTTATCTTACCTCCATACTCCATTTTCAGTTCGGCTAGATCCATACAGTCGGGTTGAATAGGATTCAGAATATTTACGCCGATCTCAATCAAGTCCGGTATTATAGGCCGGAGGTCTCCATCAGAATGGTAGTAGATGTACTTTACTCCCGTTCTCAGCGTATCTACCAATCTTTTGTAGTATGGTTTAAGGAATCTGCGCCATAATTTAGGTGCTATAATCATTCCAGTTTGGGCGGCAATATCGTCAGCCATATTCACTTGGTCCACTCCAAGTTCAACTAGTTTCCTACCAACCCCCGTATAGTACTCTAGCAGTTTAGACATGAGCTTATCAACAAACTTTGGGTTAACATAGAGGTCGATCGTGAGCTGCTTGAAGCCTCTAAGATACCATGCCTGGCACCAGAATGTGTCTGTTCCAAAGCCGCCGACAACCCAGTATCCCTCATCCTTCAGTTTTTCAACGTCCTCTTTAGTTATCCTGAATCTGCCCGGCGCATTTGGGTCTGGAAATGGATATTCGTCTAAAAAGTCTTCATCAGCTCTTTCCAGAGGATGGTATATTATGCGACTCTCTGTTCCAGCGTCAGTTAAACGGCGCTTTACCCCCCATTCATCCTCCATAACGCCTGGCTCAATCCAAACTCCAACGCCGTAATGGATAAACGGCTCATAGGTTACGCCTCTACGCGCAAACTCTTCTGAAACGCTTGGCCCGACGCTTCGGATGCCCAGCCATAGGTTAGGGGAAAATTTAGCTAGATCCTCTTCTTTCAGTTGACTGCGGAGTTTAACTGCGAATGCTGGTGAGAGCCAAATGTCTAATGGAAGCCTATCTGGCTCCTCATGCTCGAGTATTCTCAGGAACCTCTCACGCCACTTCATCCAGCGTCACTTTGTTAAAGGGTATCTACCATGTTTTTTAGCTGCTTCATAAAGGGCGATGATATTTCTGAATGGTGTGGATGGCTGTAGCCCATGTGCTGGCGCTATTATTAATCCTCCTCCGTATCCACAAGTTTTAATCCTCTTTATAACCTCAGATTTAACATCTTCCTCGGATCCAAATTGCATTGTTTCTTGAACTGATATGGTTCCATGCAGAGTTATTTTATCACCATACTTCTCCTTAATTTTAGCTGGATCCATGCAGTCTGGTTGGATCGGATTCAATATGTTTACGCCGATTTCTATTAGGTCCGGTATTATTGGCTCAATATTTCCGTCGCTATGATACCAGAAGTAGACGTCTCCATGCTTCTTCAGATCATCTATTAAAGTCTTCATTCTGGGCTTAAAGTATTTCCTCCAGAGATTTGGGTGGACAATCATGCCCGTCTGCGCACCGAAGTCATCTCCCAATTGTATGCAGTCAACGCCAAGCTCAATGAAGCGCTTACCCATCTCAAGCCGATACTTAAGAAGTCGATCAAGCAGCTCATTAACAAAACCCGGGTTCTCATATAGGTCTACAAGGAACTTGTTAAAGCCCCTCAATGAACGAGCTATCTCAAAAAAGGTGCCGTGCATAACACCTTGAACGAAAAATTCCTCCCGCCACACCTTCACTAAATCCGCAGCTCTATCAAAAACCTTATCAAAACTTGGGAACTCAAACTCGTTCAGCGGAATATGCTGGAGGGGATGATAAATAATACGTGTGTGCACTCCATCAGCGGTAATCTCAGACTTAATCCCCCACTCATCCTCAAAAACTGAGCCTGGTTTTTGAGTTGGAGGCAATTCAAGTTCTTCCCGCATTGACCCGCCGACCCTTCTTAGGTCAATGCCAAGCTTTCTTCGCAGCTCCTCATAGGTTTTAGCTCCCAAATAGTTTGCGGCATATACCCATGGGTGGCGATGAGCCCAGTCAATCGTCTCATCAAGAGGAACCCTATCCGGCTCCTCATGCTCCAGAGCCTTAAGAACTCTCTCCCGTGGATTCATCCTCCTCCATCCACCTCCTGATCATCTCTAATCCTTTAACAGCATCGTTTACAGCCGCATCCAAACCGTACTCTTCAATCATCCATGGTCTAGCCGCTGCTCCGCCAACAATTACCCTAACTTTATCTCGCAGTCCTTCTTCTCTCAGTTTTTTAACGACCTCAGCTGTGTTAACTATTGAGGTTGAGAGCAGAGCTGATATACC
>CALKGV010000079.1 GCA_938091805.1 uncultured archaeon
ATACGCTGAGTCGGCATAAAGCTCCCTTAAGCCCTCCAATAGCTCATCTATACGCTTCGAATCATGCTCATTTCCAGATCCTAAAGCTATTCTTAGAGGCATGGAGTATTCATCCACACATACATGTATCTTCGAGCCCTTTCTATGCTTAAATCCGTCGTAGCCTATCAATTCTCACCCTTTCTAGCCTCCACAGTTGAGCTATCAACGCATACCCTACCATGCTCCCTCACAGATGCTAAGGCCCTGAATATCCTATCCCATACGCCCTCATCCTGCCAGCGCCTAAGCCTCCTCCAGGCAGTCTTATATGAGCCATAGCGTATAGGCATATCCATCCATCTGCATCCAGTAACAAGCACGTACAGAATGCCGTTTATCGTCATCCTATCATCAGCCCCAGAGCCTGCCAACCCTAGCCTTAGGAGGCAGCAAAGACCTAATGAACTCCCACTCACCATCAGAAAGCTCAAGAAACTCCATACCAAAACATAGTCAAGAAGGACTTAAATAGTTTTGAGATGAGTTCATAAAGAAAATAATATACTTTACCCGTTAGCCTTAAGAGTAATACCCGAAAATGAGTGGAACAATATTAGAGAAGAATTTGATGTAATTAGGTATTGCTGTTTTACTCCAAAAGCCAAAGTTCGGGGTGAACATCATCATTGCTGATAGAACAAGCGGGATTAGGGGGCTGCTTAATATGAGTGAACACCTAATTGGTGATGGAATCTTCATGGTAAAAGAGGAGGATGACAGGATAATTATCACATTATGCGCGTGGATGAAGCAAAAAGAGTGGGAAATAATTCGACTGCTTGATAGCAGAAAGAGCACGGAAATACACATATATAGTAGAGGATATATTTATGGAGAAACATGCAAAGAGGAAGCCGGAATGATGTCTTCTCTCGCTGAAATATAAGCGGGAGACCTACAAATTTTCGAAGTAGTATTCTAGGAGACGCCGTATTCCCCTCCTCATAATTTCGGAGAGCGTTGAGGGGCTAATCTTAAGCTTGCGAGAGAGATCTGATATGCTAATCTTCTTTGGGTAATCGAAAAAGCCAGCTTCTAGAGCTAACCATAAAGCCATCTCCTGCTTCTTGGTTAGAACCTGAATTCTCCTCTTGTATCTTTCTATTCCTAGAATTTTTAATTTAAAATTAAGAGTTTCTAATGTTGAAATTATATCTTGCGCGGTTCCCAGGCTTGGGGCGATAAACGTGTAAACAAGCTTATCCTTCTCGGTATTCCATGCAGTTATCAGAAACGCTCCCTTGGAAACTATCGTGTTACATACATCACAGCCGTCCGTTTCGAACCATGCAACAATCTCCTCCCCCACCCTAACGCTATTTCGCATTCTCGCATCGGCACGTTTAGAAAATTTAGCAAGATGTCCCACTGGCACCCTCACTAAATGTCTAGTTATACCGCGGGGGAAGCGTCTAACATCTACCACATTAAACCGATGAATCTCTAAATTCCTAAATATTCTCAGCATCTTACATTTCTCATTCAATATTTCAATAGAAACGCGGCAAGGAAGATTCTCCTCATAGGCAGAAGTCATTTTTCACTCACTCCAAAATATTTTGCTGAGAAAATTTTTTCTCCATCAATGATTCTTCTCTAATTCTTTCTTAAAAAGATTCGTGGGATAAAATGATGTAAGCGCACTATTCTGATTCATTCAATTCTTACTTGTGCTTCAATCTTTGGAGAGATGAATAGCCCAGTTAATGTTCCAGCAGCACTTAACAGAATGCTTTTAATAAGATCTGGCAGATAAAATGGGAACCAGATTAGAAAACCGTAAAATCCTAGGAAAGCGAAACGATAAAACATGTAGGGTATGCTTGCAATAGTGCCAGAAATAAGCGATATTATTAGGATGTATGTTCTTTTAGCACCAAAGGCTTTTGGCAATAGGAAATATAGGAGATCGAATGTTAAGCCGCCTAGGGCGTAGCCTAAACCGACAAACAGCGCATATAATGGTCCTGGACGTATTATTCTGGTCGCTAAAGACGTTATGGCGGCCATCAAAGTGGTTCTGCCAAATTTACCAGTTAATCTTGCCATAAGTAGCATTAGAAGCCAGCCTAGGAAGCGCTGTATGACACCGTGTTCACCTGTTAATCCACCTATTAATGGACCAAGATGGATCTGTGAAGTTATCCAAAGGGATGAGAATAGGGCTACTAGGGCAAGATCCTTTGAGCTAAATGCCTTAAGCTTCTCCGATATCATCCATTCATCCCGCTAGACTGTTAATGGAAAAAGTATCCCGCCGAAAAATATGTATGCTGATATCAATGACAATACTATGTCTAATAGTGTTGCCGCTGTAAAGACAAGTAGTGGTTTACCATGTCCTATCTTAACAAAATCCTTAAAGTTTGTATTCAGCCCTATGCAGACAAATGCCATCGCAAAGAACCATGAACGCATAATTTTTGCCTGGTTGATAATAATATTTGCTGAGGCTCCAAGGGATGGAATCAGCAGGAATGATGATGCGGCTGAGGCAACTATGAAACCTAGAATAAATTTTGGGAATCTATACCATATCTCCAAGGCTCTAGGTTTCTCATCCATTTTTCTTTCAACCCTCAACGTCCAATAAACAGCCAATATAAAGGCTGCTATTCCAATAAGCACATTCTGCGACATCTTAATTATTGATGCAACCTTTATGGCTTTATCACTATAGAGCGCCCCCGCGGCAACAACAGCCGGGGTTGTATCAATAGTCCCGCCAATCCACGCACCAGCAACAGCATCCGGCATCCCGACAAACCTCGCTATGAACGGCATAATAATTAGGAGCGGTATAGAGAATAAGAGGACAAGTGAAACCGTATAGCTAACTTCTTTCGGATCTCCCTTAACTGCCCCGCCAGCTGCAATCGCTGCTGAAACACCACAGATCGATGTTGCACTAGCCATAATCGCGGCGAAAGACTTGCTTAAGCCTAATTTAACCGCCAAGTAATAGCAGAAATACCAAACCATGAAGAGACCGACAGTTATTTCGAAGAGGCCGAATGCACCAGCGGCAAGTAATGTTCCAAAAAGGATCTCTGAGCCCAGCAGAACCAAGCCAATCTTTATGAAGAGCTCCGTCTTTATTGATGATTTCAACCATTGAGGCGCGCCGATCACGTTGCTAATGAATAGGCCGATTAGCAGCGCCCACAGAACGTACTCGAGACCAAGATAGTTAACGTAATCCTGACTGGCAATTAATAAAGCCACCAGAGATAAAATGAATATTATTGGAAAGCCTGCCGAATACTCTCTCAAATTATTCTTCATGGCTGCTGCTGGAATACTCGTTACAAGTAGGAGAAGTAATCCAAGCGCAAGCAAATATGGTGTATTTGAAACGCTGATAGCCACTGATAAATCGATGGTCCACCTGCCGATTCTTGGAATCCATAAGAGCAAGTTTGCTGAAGATAGCCCAAGTAAAGCAAGACCCAGCCAAACAGCCCACCAGTCCTCACTCTTATAGAGCGGAAAAAGAACGTTCTTTAGCACGGTATTTTTCAAATATGTCCCTCCATTTATAACAGAGTTATATAACTTTGTTATAATTTATAAATCTTTCGGAGAACAAGAGACGTGGCAACTTAAGACCGTATTATGAGAACTCATCTCAAAACTATTTAAGTACTTAAAGGAGGCTCCAAAAGAGCTTTACGCGGACTCAGCGTATGACACTAAAGCCATAAGGGATAGGCTATCGTCAATAAATGTTGAGGCGAACATACCCGTGAACCCTAGGAATAGTAGGAAACCTATGCGATAACATCGAAATCGAAGGAAAATCCGACTTTATATTTACTTTTAAATAACATTATTTATCATTCTGCTGAAAGCTTGAAATCTTGACTTTTGTCAATTCAGTGAATTGACAAAGAGAATTTTGTTTCAGCATATGCGACCACACAATGATTTTAAGTCAAATAAGTCAAAAATCCTTAAGTTGCCACGTTCTTTTCATATTTTGATAGTCTTAAGTATTCGGTCTTTCATGACCTCTGATCGTGAATGTACAGAGGCTTTGAGGGAGGTTGGGGTGCAGCCTCATCTTTGAGCCGTGAACCCATCCTGCAAACTGTTCTAGGCGGGCGATTTGCTCCTCGACTTTCAAGAGTATTTTGTTAAGAGGGGAACCATGGATAAGGTGACAAACGTGATTTTTGAAGGAGCTGAAAAAGCTAAACCCGCACCAGGCATTATTGAATCTATATGGGAAGCCGAACGCATAATCATATGTCCAAGCAATCCAATATTAAGCATTGCGCCAATACTTTCAATTTCAGCCATAAGAAAGGCTTTGGAAGCCTCAAAGGCACCTATAATAAGTGTCAGCCCAATTGTTGAGGAAAAGCGCTTAAGGGGCCAGCGGACAAGGTTATGTCCAGCATGGGCTATGAAGCCTCAGCCTATGGGATAGCCAAATTCTACTGGAAACTCCTAAAACACCTCAATTGATGAAGTTGACATAAAAAGCGTATAGAAAACTTTGGAATAAAAGTCGCAGTAACCAACACTTTAATGAAAAGCATTGAAGACGCTGTTCGCCTAGCCAAAATTGTTATGGAAGCAGAACAAAATCAACGGCTATGTTTCACGGATTTCTACAGAACCAAATTCTAAACCCAAAATAACGAAGCCCAAACGCCATTCTCTCCATTAATTTCTGTTAAGAGACATTAACGGAAAAATATCGTGAAGTTGTGGACGGTATTTCGTAATATGGTCTTTTAGAGTTTTACCTTTGTTAGACGCAAAGTGTTTAGAAGGACCAGCATAGTTACGCCATCATCGCCTGCTGCTACAGTGAACCATAGAGGAATGAAACCCATAAGTCCTAATGCGCCTAATAATATTTTAACCCCTAGTGAAGCGGCTATGTTTTGTTTAGCAATTCTTACAGTTTTTTGGCTTAGCTTGATTAGGTAAGGCACCTGAATCAGTTCGTCCTTGACGAGGACGATATCGGCTGATTCTAGGGCGACATCAACCCCGCTGCCTCCCATTGCGATGCCTGCATCAGACGCGGCAAGGGCTGGGGCGTCGTTAACACCGTCTCCCACCATCGCTACTAGTCCGTGCTTTGCTTTCATCCGATCTACAATTTTCAGTTTATCTTCGGGGAAAAGCTCCGCATAAACCTCTTTTATGCCAAGTTTTTCGGCGATTTCATCAGCTATTTCCCTTTTGTCTCCAGTAAGCATAGCCGTATGAATCCCAATTTTTCTTAACGCATCCATTGTTTCTAATGCGTCTCTTCGCACATCATCAATTAAGCAAAGAGAAGCTTCACAAGCTTTA
The DNA here is from genome assembly GCA_938091805.1 of uncultured archaeon. Classification (GTDB taxonomy): domain Archaea; phylum Thermoproteota; class Bathyarchaeia; order Bathyarchaeales; family DTEX01; genus DTEX01. The sequence goes on from CALKGV010000079.1 coordinate 5,356, forward strand.
TTTATAGCGATGCATACGAAGGAGTGCTTCTCATTCTCATAAAAGGCAGCTATTTTCTCGCAGTTACAGGAGTATTGTTGCATTAGATCCATGTTTCCAATAATCACTTGCGCTCCATTAACGTTGCCTATAATGCCCTTCCCAAGGATTTCCTCCACATCACCAACATGGAGTTTGTTAAAGGGCAATCCCTGTTCCTCAGCCTTTTTAACAATTGCTTTTGCTATGGGGTGGTTAGAAAATTGTTCCAAAGCGGCAGCGTATGTTAGCACTTCTGGATTAATTTCTCCGTTAGCCTTAATGTTGTGGACAACTGGTGTTCCTAATGTCAGTGTGCCCGTTTTGTCGAACACAACAGCCTTCACTTTAGCCATTTTTTCAACGTATATTCCGCCTTTTATGATGACTCCTTTTCGAGCAGCGATAGTTACCGCTGTGAAAATGGTTGCTGGCACCGAGATTACGAAGGCGCTGGGACATGAAACAACAAGAAGTATCAGAGACCTATATAGCCACGTTTCGAAGGGCCCCCCAGCTATCTTTGGACCAAATATTGCAGTGAATGCTGCAAGCGATATGACAATTGGAACGTAAACTCGAGCAAACTTATCAACCAACTTTTCGATAGAGGCCTTTCTTTTCGTAGACTCGACAACAAGTTTCACAATTCTTGAGACCAATGTATCTTCGGCACTTTTATTAACAACAACTTTGAGGACTCCACTTAAGTTTAATGTTCCTGCGTAAACGTTGTCGTTTTGCTTCTTTAGAATGGGAATTGATTCGCCTGTAACAAGCGACTGATCGATGGAGGAGACGCCATCAACCACCGTGCCGTCCAAGGGGATTCTCTCTCCAGGCTTAACGAGAATCGTCATTCCGGGTTGAACCTCTTTTGCTTCCACGCTTTTTTCAGAGCCGTTAACTATCACTCTAGCCCTTTCGGGGATGAATTGTGAAAGCTTTTCAACGGTTTTTCTTGCTCTGTCTTGGATGTAGTCTTCAAAATGCTCTGATAGAGAGTAAAGAAAAAGCACCGTTGCGCCTTCAAACAGAAAATCTAGATATGTGGCACCTAAAGCGGCTATTGACATAAGAAACTCTATTGAAAACCTCTTTTCGAAAACAAGTTCTTTTAATCCAATGAATCCGATGCATGTGCCTGTAATTATGATTGATGCATGGTACAATATTGTAGAAAGGGATGCTGGTTCATTGAGCAAGGGTATAATAAATCCAAGTGGGACTCCTTGAAACAATAAGTCGAGTGAACCTGCCACAATTATGATGAGACCCAAAGTCACAGCTAGTTGGATCCATATTTCTCTTTGCTCCTGTTCCTCGAACTCTTCTGCTATTTTCTCGTTATTGTAAGCCATGTTGCCCCGTCTTAAAGAAGCGTGAGTTGCCATATTATATTAAATTAATGCTAAAATAGATGAGGAAAATATTAATGTATAAATAGAAATATGTTGCTATGCTAGTAGTAAATTGGTGAAGCTCAATGGCTGTGGTAAGCGTTACCATCCCTGGTGAACTTCTCAGGAAGTTCGATGAGTTCATGAAGACGCGAGGGTATTACAGCAGGTCAGAAGCATTTCGAGATGCTATAAGGAGCCTTATGGCTGAAACAGAGCTTGCAAAGTTGGAGACCGGTAATGTAGCTGCCACTATCATGATCATATGTGATTATGCAAGAAAAGATGTTGATTTAAGAATGACGGAAGTAAGACATGAATTTGATGATGTAGTTATAGAAAATGTTCACAGACATATCGGCGAAAAATACTGCCTAGAAATTTTTATTGCAGAAGGAAACAACGAAAGAATACTGGACTTGGTTGGGAGAGTAAGAGGAATGCGAGGCATTCAGCAAGTCAGGGCCATGTTTATGCCATTGTAGAGGACCCCCAAATTGTATCAAGCACGATATTATTCAGAGGCGGTGACTCACTAATATGACTCATCATTGGGGATATATGGCTGCCATTTCATCTGCTTTATTGTTTGGAATTGGGACGACATTAAACAAAATAGTTCTAGCGAATGCGCATCCAACTGTTGCGGCTGGATTACAGGATTAATTCTTGTCCACAGTTCGATTATCACCTATCGACTTTAAAAATCCTATGAGTTAACTATTTGAGCCCTGCATCCAAATTTTAAGTTTTTCTAACTGCAGTTTAAGCCATTAATATCGAGTGAAATTAAGTGAGATTAAAGATGCAAGCATACGATTTTGGACAAAAACAGGTAAACGATACAATATATCTTATAGTTCACGTGGGCCAATTCTTTTTATTCCCAGTATATTGTCAAAAATAGTATCTGTTGAAATTATTGTGCGGTCTTGGACTTGATTTAGAACTGTAGCAGCATGGTAAGCGTCAAAAATTGAACTAATATTATACTGTCTCATCAACGCTAAAGCTAAGAGATCGATTTCATAGGTTGTTTCTAGGAAAACAAGGTTCTCTATGGCGGTTAAAGCTGCAAACCTAGCAATAAGATCATCGATAGAAATGCCCTCTGCCCTTGAAACATAATATATTTCATGAAGACTTTCTCTTGAAGCATAAACTATACCCCTCTCACAATTTTTAATATAATTTTCTTGGCGTCGGCTTCAGCTAATCCTCCCTCTTAATGTAAGCGTAAAGAACATCAGTCTCAATCATCAAAGTTGTTTTGCTTTCTCCTCTTTGCCCGCTTAACAGCGTCCTCACTAGCCATTCTTTCTGCCAAAATTTTCAGGTCAGACATATCCTTTTCAGTACTTAATCATCCTTCAGATTCTTCGCAAGGCATTTTTGGAAGTGGAATTATAATAAAAAGTCCCCCGCCGGTATAATTATGGTTTTAGTCTCCCTAATACCTAGATCCTTTGGAATTGTCATTCTTCCTCTTTTGTCGACCTTAACTATAGTCACAATTATCCCCAAAAATGTATAAACCCACAAATATAAAATTTACCCAATTTTTCGCGCGAAAAAATGAATACCGAGCTATTTAAACTAAGTATCCTAGATTTTATTCTCTTCTGTAATTGAGGGGAAGATTTTTATATAACATCGTTATAATCTATGACGGTTCCAAATCTAAATTACAAAAATCGTATTCAGATTGGTG
>CALKGV010000080.1 GCA_938091805.1 uncultured archaeon
TTCCTATGCTTGAAGCCATCATATCCTATCATTTCTCCCCCTTTTAGCCTCCACAGTGGAGCTATCAACGCATACCCTACCATGCTCCCTCATGGATGATAGGGCTTTGAACACTCTATCCCATACGCCCTCATCCTGCCAGCGCCTAAGCCTCCTCCAAGCAGTCTTATATGAGCCATAGCGTATAGGCATATCCATCCATCTGCATCCAGTAGTCAAGACGTACAGAATGCCATTTATCGTCCTCCTATCATCAGCCCCAGAGCCTACCAACCCTAGCCCTAGGAGACAGCAAAGGACTAATGAACCCCCACTCACCATCAGAAAGCTCACGAAACTCCATACCAAAACATGGTCAAGAAAGACTTAAATAGTTTTGAGATGAGTTCAGCAATAAAATGAAGAAACGATAGAGCGCGGTTCTTAGCCTAATACTCATAGCGCATAAACTCATAAACCCCGTTGTTTAGAAAGCCCTTTATGGATATATCCTGTTTATTAGCCTAGGGAAGGCTATCGCATCCCTTATGTGGTTCAGCTTGCACACCCATGCCACCGTTCTTTCAACGCCAAGCCCGAAGCCTGCATGCGGCACAGATCCGTAGCGCCTAAGATCTATGTACCACTTGTAGTCTTCCGGATTCAGATTATTCTCCCTTATTCTCTCCAGCAGATCATTTATGTCCTCTATTCTCTGGCCTCCGCCCGTTATTTCACCATATCCCTCAGGAGCAAGTAGGTCTGCTGACAGAGTTACCTCAGGCCTTTTAGGATCAGGCTTATGGTAGAATGCCTTAGCGCTTCTCGGATAATGCGTAACAAAGAATGGTTTATCAAACTTCAGAGTTAAATGCTTCTCCTCAATCCAGCCTAAATCGTTTCCCCACTCAAATTTCACTCCATCCCTATTAAGCATCTCAACAGCCTCATCATATGTGATCCTTAGGAAGGGAGGGTTGATTTTAAGCAGATCTCCCGGTTGTCTTTCAAGCGCCTCCAGATCCCTAGCTGAGCGCTCACCTAAACTATGCAATATGTAGGTCAGCAAATCCTCTTCTATCTTCATTATGCCCTCTAGATCACACCACGGAACCTCAACCTCGAGATGCCAGAATTCCGTTAAATGACGCCTCGTCTTAGACTTCTCAGCTCTAAACGAAGGTGCGATAGTATAAATTTTCCCCAGGCTGGCTATTGCCGCCTCAGCGTAGAGCTGCCAGCTCTGAGTTAAGTAGGCTTTCCTATCAAAGTATTTCACTGTAAATAATGTTGCCCCTCCCTCACATGCAGCAGATATAAGTGTCGGCGCATGAAACTCTGTGAAACCGTTCTGATCAAGCCACTCCCTGGCGGCCCTAAGCATTTCAGCCCTTATGCGAAGAATTCTCTGCATCTTCTGGCTTCTAATCCAGAGATGCCTATTGTCAAGCAGAAAATCCGGACCATGATATTTCTTAGCTATTGGAAAACCCTCCTCAGCCAGATGTAAAATTTTCATGTCGCATGCCTGTATTTCATACCCTCCGGGAGCCCTCTGATCCTCCTTAACTACGCCCATGATTTCCATGGTTGACTCCTGCGTTATCTTCTTAGCAACCTCGAAAACTTCCTCAGCAACCCTATCTTTCTTAATTGTGCATTGTATTACCCCGGTTCCATCCCTAACTATGAAGAAGTGTATTCCGCCGCTTGAGCGCTTATTATGCAGCCAGCCCCTAATGGTCACATCCTCATTAACTTTTTTCCCAGATAATATTTCCGATATGCTTGTCGCAGACTTCATATCCTAGCCTCAACTCGGAAGCCCATTGCAATTACTAAGGGGAGCATTGTCTCCCCAAGCTTAATAATGTTTTGACATGAAAAAGGTTTTCGCCAGATTCTTTATCTTATGAAGATTCTCTCCCTTTAATGTCCCGAACCCTTTCAAGCATCATTCTCAGTATTTCCTCATCTGGCAAGCAGCCTTCCGGAGGCTCAACGATTTTCTTCAGGGGAAGCGGCACATGATCCATACGGTAGGTTGTGCCTTCAGCCTCTATACCAACAAAGGCGGAGGGGATCACAACGTCAGCCACCAGGGCTGTTGCCGACATATGAGAGTCAATGACTATTAACGGTTTCTTAACTAGGTTTTCTACACACTTCCTTGGAAAGTTTGAGACCGGATCGGATGCAACTACCAATGCTGCATCAACATCATCTTTTGTAAGTACATCAATAGCTGAAGTCTCACCTGGATTATATCTCGGATAGCCATGCGAGAAGTCAACAGCATAGGGGTAGCCGGTCTGCCAAGTGAAAACAGTGTCAGCGCCAGTAACATTGAAGTGCCCTCTCATCGGCATTATGAGAAACTTTGTGTACCTATTTAGATCCCTGGTCAGCTTTATTGCAGCCTCAACGTTTCTCGATCTGCCAACGCTCATAGTCAAACCTAAGCCGAAAAATATCATGCCAAACCTTGCATTAACCATTAGATCAGCCAGCTCTTCAAGAGTCTCGATCGGAACCCCTGCAACCTCATCGACGTCCAATTCTTCATCCCGGATGAGAGCGCGGAGCGCCTGCAGAACATCGTAGTCGCCGCCGGGTTCGACTCTTATAAAGAAATCCGCTAAATCAGCAGTCCGAGTTCTTTGAACATCTACAACAACAAGCTTCCTCTCCTCGCTAGGAGGCAAAAGCTGACTGAACACCTCAGGGGCAGGGGGCGATGCGCTTCCTCCCTTAAACATTAGGCTCGCCACCCTATATCTTCTCTTACTTGCAGACTCAAAGACTAGGCGTGAAAGGTAACGCTTCCATATGGCCTTCTGAAATCTCCCCTCAGCTAGAGCTGTGTAGCGCTCTATATGCCGCGGATGCGCACTCCACGGGTTACTTCCCCAATACACTATCAGGTCAGCTCTGTGGCGAATCTGGCCTAGAGTGCACGCTGGTAAACCAACCTCTTGTATGGCGATTACTGAGGGGCCGTGACAGATGGTCGACGTATTATCGATTACACCTCCAACCTCCTCAGCCAGCTCTAAACCAACTCTTATAGCTTCACAGCTAGTTGAGCTCCAGCCGTAAAGAAGCGGGTAGGATGCGTTTGCAAGTATCTCAGCGCTTCTCTCTATAGCCTCTTCGAGGGAAGCCTCGACCAGCCTACCATTCTTTCTTATAAGAGGCTTCGTATTTCTATGCCTGCTATAATTTAAGAACTTCGCTGCGCCCAAAGCGCAAGCATTTCTAACATCAACTATCCGATTATTATCAACCAGAGCCTCTAGATCATCGCAGCAACATCCGCAAACTGGGCAAACAACGCTTAAGATTACATCCATAATTTCTGCTCCTCCGATTTCACTATTTTACTGCTTCCGTAAGCTTCGATAAGAAGATCTTTCAGATTTGAAACCTCATCCTTGGTTGGCTCAACATTAGCCTTAAGCCCCTTAAGCAGCGGCATACCTGTTCCTTCGGATTCAGGCTTTGTAACCGCGTTTGCCCAGGGCCCGTATGGCATGAATATTACGCCCGGCGTCTTTATTCTCCTCGACTTTCTAGCCTTAACGATCACCGAGCCCACCTCGGTCGTAACCCTAATGTTCATTCCATCTTTTATATTAAGCCTTCTCATATCTTCAGGGTTCATCTCGCAAACAGCAACATTCACCAAGTATTCCTCAGAAAACTTACCGTGCTCCTTCCCACGGCCCTGATTTATCGTCCGCCCAGTTATTAATGTAAACTCCATACCAGCATCAAACCCTTTTGGATTAATTTAGCCGCGACATATTACGTCGAAGCATTCCTTCAACACTTACATTGAAAAGAGATGCTTACCTGTTTAAAAATATTTTTTATTAGTTTCAACTAATATTTTCTAATATTTTTATTAGCGTCAAACCCTTTTATAGTTTTCAGATGCATTTTTCAAGCTCTGTTACTTTAAGCTGCGCATGACGTAATGGGTTTTCGCTGCATTTGAAGGTTGGGCAATTACTGCTTTATATGGCTAGCTTGAGTTGGGGAATATAACCTACGCGTTAAGGGTTGTTTATGAAGTCACGAAGTCCCTCGGCTTTGGGTTAAGAAGCATGTAACGGTCAATGTTAAAGCAAGCCTAGGCCGGGTGGTGACCGTTGACAAGGCTAAGATTAAGACTTTAAGGCAGAAAGCTCACGGAACTCCATACCAAAAAATAGTCAAGAAAGACTTAAATAGTTTAGAAATGAATTCTAAACCAAAATTTCCTTCATAAATTAAGGTGGTCGTTAAATGTTCAGATCGGAGTACAAGGTTGAAGGCGGCAAGATGATTAAGGTTCAGCTTAATAAGGATGATGGGAGAATATGCGCAATAAAAATCACAGGTGACTTTTTTATGCATCCAGAAGAGCTTATCGAAGATCTTGAGAGATCCCTCATCGGATGCCCATTGAATGAAACAATAATAATTGAGACGATAAGAAACTTCATTGAAGAGAGAGGGATAACGCTTCTAGGGGTTACCCCGGAGGATTTTGCGAGATGCATAATTAAGGCTGGTGAAGGTATTGGTTGAAAGGTGGCGTTTACTTGATACTGGACTTAACGACGCATTTTATAATATGGCTTTAGATGAAGCCATAGTTATCGCCAGATCCAAGGGCATCGTACCTAACACACTGCGCTTCTTCAGATGGGATCCTTCATCTGTTTCAATAGGGTATTTTCAGAGCATGGAGGAGGAGGTTGACATAGAGGCCTGTAACAGGCTGGGTATTGACTATGTGAGGAGGAGAACTGGCGGAGGAGCGGTGTATCATGACCGTGACGGCGAATTAACATATAGCCTCATAATAAATGAGGATCATAGGTTGATTTCTAGGGATTTTCAGAAAACCTATGAAACTTTATGTTTAGGCCTCGTTAAAGGCTTAAGGCTTCTAGGCGTTCCAGCCGAGTTCAAGCCGATAAATGATATAGTTGTCAACGGTAAAAAAATATCTGGAAATGCTCAGACCCGTGGGATGAATATTGTTCACCAGCACGGCACAATATTACGCAATGTTGATCCAGCACTTATGTTCACGGTGCTTAGGGTCCCAAGCGAAAAGATACGCGATAAGATGATAAAATCCGTAGGGGAGAGGGTTACATCCATAGAAAAATACTTGGGAAGAGACGTCAGCTTTGAGGAGCTGAAGAGCGCCTTGATAATGGGTTTTGAAGAATCCTTTGATATCGAATTGTCTTCGGGGGAAATAACCGATTTTGAAAAGCAAGCGGCTCTTAAACTTAAGAGAGAGAAGTATTCTACAAAAGAATGGAATTTTAGGAGATAACCTTTTCACATCTTTTAATTGCAGCGTTCTTTTTTAATGAAAACTAATTTTCAGTCTTTATGTATTCTATATATTAAAATTACGGCTTTATTCTCACATCTTTGTGATTCATAACTTATATTTTAAAAGAACCCCTAGAAAGGACTGAGAAGCAATTATTAAAAAATAATAGGCGAGAAGAATGTCGAAGAAAAGATCCAGGCTTGAAATCTACCTTGAAGTTTTGGAGACAATTATGGCTGGGTATAGCAAGCCAACGAACATAATGTACAAGTGTAATTTATCCTGGATAACACTCAAGGAGATTTTAGACTCATTAATTGAGAAGGAACTAGTAACCACCGTTGAAAGAAACAAGAGGAAACTGTACTTGATCACGGAAAAGGGGCGAAGCATAGTTAATCGCTTAGAAGAGACCTATGATCTTCTCTCCACTTAGGCGACATTATTCTCCATCAATTCTTTTATTTTCTACGCATCCCAGTGAAAATGTGGCTGCGCCGCTTCGAGGCGCCTGTTCTGATATTTAGAACAAATGTTCTAATGTCTAATATTAAGAGCAAGAAAATCCATTATTTTCTATGGTGAATATGATGTCTGAAATTGGAGATTACAACGTTTCCTTCAGAAGATTTTTGCTCACGGCTTTAATGGCACTTACATTAGTATCCTCCTTGGCTTTAACGCTGTATATGAGCGGACTATTTTCAACAAATGATCATGATAATAATCGCAATGTGCCTTTCATCGGAAATGCGTTTCTGCTAAAATTCTCATCCCGCGAGGAGCTGAAGAACTTCTTACTGAAGAGCGGATCATATAGGGGCTATACTGGTCTGCCGAGGATTTTTTTGGGGATCGCAGCTGCGCAATTTGCAGGTGTAGCAACCGAATCCGCTTCGATGGACGTGGGATATTCTAAAACGAACATTCAAGTTGAGGGCGTCGATGAGGCTGACATAGTGAAGACTGATGGGAAATACATATATCTGGTTTCTGGCAAAAACGTTTTTATAATTAAGGCTTATCCGCCTGAAGATGCCAAGTTAAGCTCTCAGATTCAGGTGAATGCGACAGTTTGCGGAATATTTGTAAACGTTAATAGACTAGTTATTTTCGCCTATAGCGATGTTTATTATCCGGTGATTTTTCTAAATGACTCCGAAAGCAAGGAATTGATGGTACCGCGGACTCATTTAATGGTTTACGATATTGAAGAGCATGAAACTCCGACTCTGATAAGAAATGTAACTTTAAACGGGATCTACTTCAACTCTAGAATGATTGGAAAATACGTTTACGTTCTAGCAGCCCTCCCAGCATATCATCTAGGTAACGAGGAACCGGCTCTTCCAAAAATAGTTGATAATGAACGCATCGTAGATATAGAGCCCACATCGATTTACTATGCAAATGTTTCAGACCTATATTATGCATTCACAGCGGTTGCGGCAGTAAACATTCAAGATGTTGAGGAGCCAATTACCCATGAAACATTCTTGTTCGGATCCACAAGCTGCATCTACGTCTCCTTAAATAATATCTATGTGACGGTGCCCAAATATAGTGAAGAATACGGGGAGACAACCGAGATCCATAGAATACGCATAGACGGCGGCAAAGTAAGCTACGAGTCAAGCGGGGTCGTTCCAGGATTCGTCTTAAACCAGTTCTCAATGGACGAGTATAATGGCTATTTCAGAATAGCGACCACAACAAGCAGCGCAACAATATTTAGGGGCTTATCCGCCGCATCAACTTCTATCGCACGCGAGGGGGAAAATCCGAGGAGAAACAACGTTTACGTTTTGAACAGAAGCCTAGCAGTTGTCGGCAGGCTTGAGGGGTTGGCTCCGGGCGAGCGGATATACGCTGCAAGGTTCATGGGTGACCGATGCTACCTGGTCACATTCAAAAAGGTCGATCCGCTGTTCGTCCTAAGCCTTGAGGATCCGGCTAAACCAGAGGTGCTTGGGCAACTTAAGATTCCAGGGTACTCTGATTATCTGCATCCGTACGATGAAAACCATCTGATCGGCATAGGAAAATGGACGGTTGAAGCTGAAGAGGGAGACTTCGCATGGTATCAAGGCGTTAAAATATCACTTTTCGACGTGAGCGATTTTGAGCATCCTAAAGAAGTGGATGGCTACGTAATAGGCGATAGGGGGACCAACTCGCCGGTTCTATGGGATCATAAAGCTCTGCTATTTGGTAAGGATCTAAATCTGCTTGCAATGCCAGTTCTAGTTGCTGAAATAGATAAAGCGAAATATCCAGATGGTGTTCCACCAAATGCCTATGGAGACTACGTTTGGCAAGGACTATATGTCTTTGAGATAACTGGGAACAACTTGCGCTTAAAGGGTAGGATCACCCATATAGAAGACCCGAGCGATTTTCTTAAAAGCGGATACTGGTTCTACTCAGATCACGCGATTGAACGGGCGCTATATATTGGCGACGTACTCTACACAATTTCAAATAGAATGATAAAAATGAATAACCTAACAAGCCTGGAGGAAATCGGTAGCCTAAAAATTTCATAGCATGCCGTTTACTTGACAAAAAGTAAAGGTGGATTAGAGACTTCGGGAATATCGAGGTCCTACTCCATCATCTTTTTATGGCATAGCCACCAGTCGATGCACTCGATTTCACCAGCTTTCTCCTGCTCTCTTCTCTTTTTAATCATGTCCACAGTATTTGCTGGCGGAACAATCACATGGTCGCCTATGACCTCATTATTCGGCCAGTTTGCCGGAATCGCGTATCCTTTATCGGCAATTTGCAGCGCCTTCACCATTCTGAGGATTTCATCTACGTTTCTGCCGAGCTCCATGGGATAATAAAGTATAGCCCTGATTATTCCTTTAGGGTCAACTATGAATACAGCTCTTACGGTTTGAGTTCCCTCTGCTTGCTTATGGCGCATGCCCAGCCTTGCAGATATCGACCCAGTGTTATCTGCAATTATTGGAAATTGTATTTCAACACCAAGTTTCTCTTTTATCCACTCTTCCCATTTGAGATGAGCAAACACTTGGTCTATACTAAGCCCAATTAAATCGCAGTTAAGTTTTTTAAATTCCTCATACCTTTTCTGGAAAGCTACAAACTCTGTTGTGCATACAGGCGTGAAATCTGCTGGATGGCTGAATAAAATAAACCATTTTCCACCGTAGTCGTCTGGAATTTTAATAATGCCCTTTGTGGTCCTTACCTCCATCTGGGGGAATTTTTCACCTATTAAAGGCATCGAGTACTCCATTCTCTTCACCTACATTATAATTAAATTTAAAGAATTATAAATTTTAAGACTGTAAAAATATAGTAGCCCATTACTCATTTCGGAGCACGCGATTCTTCATCATCTTGCCCGAATTCTTCTTGAATTACACTCATTATCTTTTCAACTATTTCTTCCGGCGGGGTCATTAAATTATTGCAGCTAATATCTCTTACTAGCCCCTTTTTTCTATAATATTCTATAAGCGGCTCCGTGTTTCTCCTGTACACGTTTAGGCGTTCCTGAATAACTTCAGGTTTATCATCCTCCCTTTGATAGAGTTCTCCGCCACATATGTCGCAGATTTCATCAATTTTAGGCTTTAGGGTAAGCTTGTTATATGTGGCTCCGCACCTTTTACATACAAGCCTATTAGATAGACGCTGAATTATTACATCATCCGGAACATTCAGATTTATAACTAGGTCCACTCCTGAGATTTCCTCCAGGGTTTCAGCTTGCTTTATTGTTCTCGGGAAACCGTCAAGTATGAAGCCTCTTTTAGCATCCGGCTCATTAAGCCTCATAATTAGAAGGTTGACAATTATTTCATCCGGAACAAGCTTACCCTTATCGCTGTAATCCCTGATTATTTTTCCAATTTCCGTTTGAGCCCTTATCTCCTCTCGCACAATGTCGCCGGTAGATATATGCGGTATTCCAAGTAGGCTTGTAAGTCTAGAAGCATAGGTTCCTTTTCCAGAGCCTGGAGGACCAAGCATTACAACTCTCATGCTGGACACCTCTACTCTAAGAGAAACCATCCGTCAAGAATATAAAAATAGAGGTAAATGTTCGGGTAGCTTATTTGATTTAATTTGGCTTCATAGGCAAAAAATAACTCCGGAATTATTTCAGTGATTTTGACATTTCTCTGAGAAAATATGAAAATAACATTTTACTTATCTAGGAAATTGTCATAAACGCATAAATACTTGACTTGACATCTATTTAAAGATGGGTATGGCTAGGCAATCTAAAAAGGAAACGCAGAAGATGTTTAGGGCTGTTGTTGTGCTTCTTCGGAATACCACATGGAAGTGCGGTAAGGTTGAGAGGCTTGTTATTGAATACCTTCAAAGCCACTTAATGAGATATGGAACACCAAAATCTTCGATAAGAGAGATGACGCAACACCTGAATTTAAAGGGAAAACAGAGAAGCGAATTCTTTGACGCATTGAAGAGGCTGGAGAGGAGGCATATAATAGAAATTAAAATAAGTTAAATATCTAGCCTCCTTTTTCTTTTATCAAGAACGGTTAACTAAGAGTAGTTTTCATTTAACTGCGTTTTCCTCAGAATTAAGCCAGATTTTTCTTTCTGAACTATATTCCATAATACTTATTTGAATTCTATATCCCTAAAATATGTTATAATGGGAGAGACTGAAGTGAATGCTGCGAGAAGAATTGCAGAAGAGAATTTAATGTCTGAAAGCAATTCTAGGTCTAAATTTAGGCTTTCACGGTTTAATTCCATACTTGTTTTTCTCCCATTTATCTTAGCTTACATGGTGTGGCGCTGGTTCCCCATATTATCAGACTTTATTATTAGGAGAATCTTAAATTACACGCCTAATCTTCAGCCGACCCATTGGCTTTGGCATGCCACCCTGGGATTCTTTTATGCGTGGTATACTTTCCTATCGATCGGCGTCGGCGGAGCATTTATGATCGCATCGTGGATGTGGAATCGAAGGAAAAAACCCGTTAAGAAAAGGGTTTCACCGGCAGTATCATTTATAGTTCCTGCGTATAATGAGGAAAAAACCATATCGAAGTGTATAGCAAGCCTCTTTGAGTGTGCAGCAAACTATCCGGGTTACTCTGAGATAATAATTGTCGATGATGGAAGCACAGATAATACTAGACTTGTGGCTGAAGCGACAATAAAAATGAATTGGGAGAAGTGGCCATATATAAAGGCAAAAGTGATTAAGCATAAAGCTAACTTAGGGAAGGTTAAAGCCGTAAAAACGGGTGTGGGGAGGTCCCTCGGACAATTGATCGCCTTGGTTGACGCTGACACATGGTGGGAGCAGGATGCGATTAGACATCTTGTTGACACACTTACCATGGAAAACTTAGACGCCATCTCAGGTTTTATCCACCCATCTGATGGAAATGGAGATAAAAATTTATTTGTGTTGCTCCAACAGCTTGAGTATAGCCAAGGGTTAGGGATCTTCAGATGCGCCCAATCCCTTGTTAGAGGCGTAATCGTGCTTCCGGGACCGATAAGTCTCTATAGGGCTGAAGTGTTGAAGGCGATTTTAAAGGAGGCTGAGCCAAAGTCTATAACTGAAGATCTCGAGATAACCCTTGAAATGCATAGGAGGAAAAATAGGGTTGGATATACCGGTATGGCCAGAAGCACTACAATAGCACCCCATAAACTTAAGCAATTCTGGATTCAGAGAAAACGATGGTTTCTAGGTGGACTGCATAACTTTCTGAGCATACATAGAAGGCTGTTACTCTCGAAAAGGTGGATAGCATTATTCTTGTGGCATGGAATAATTGCGGGTTACGGTGGATCCATAGTGGAGTTAGCTGCCACGCTGAGTTTGCCACTGTTCTTTTATTTTGCTCCAGATAGGCTATACTTTATTTACAACATGGTAATATACTTTCCATTAGCTTTTCTTGTTGGGGTCATACAGCAATCTGTTGCCTTAAAGTTTGCTTATGGAAACCATAATCATCGAAACCTGCTCCTATACACGCCGTTATATTTCCTCCTTAGGTTTATAAATGTTCTGGCCAGATCTATATGTCTATTTCAGTATATGATGGGTAAAAGGAACTGCTATTGGAAGGATAGAAGGTCCCCATCGCCCAATATGTAATGAAAAATTAGTGAAAAACCAAATAATATGCCATTTCTGATATTGCGATGAAAATAAGGTAAAAAATTACGCTCAGTCGATCGGGAGCCTGCTCAATTTTATTGTCGAGCTCTTGAAAAGATTCATGGTGCGGCAATCTCTCCCGGAAAATTGAATCATAAACATAATATGCCAAGTCGCATTTATCGCAATGGTAGCGGATAAATTCTCGCTCCCTAGATTCTCTCAGGCCACTATTGCAAACTGCACACTTACGCATTAAATTTCACTTTCACATCTGATTAAAACCAGCTATATTGGGATGTAAGGTAAAGAATTGTGAAGGGATAATATTTACTTAAAAACTATAAGCGCTAAATTCCCGTAAGGCGTAAATATGCTGTAAGGTGCGGCTTAAGAGGCGGACCTATAAACAAGGTGTATAACTAAAAAGTGGGATAAAAAATGATGAGGTAGGCGAAGAATAATTTAGGTTTTTAGTGCTTCATAAAAGAGCTTCTTTACCGCTGAAATTCTTGATTTCTGCGCTAAAACATCTTTAGTTATGAAGCTTAAAGCTTCCTCAGGACACCATTCCACGCATTTCGGGTTTCCGTCACATGTGTCGCATATGAAAACAACCTTCTTATCTGGATGGAGCATTATTGCACCATAATCGCATGCCTCAATACACCATCCGCAGCCATTACATTTGTCCTCATCAACAATTATCACACCTGTTTCCTCAGATTGCCTTAAAGCATCACGCGGACATGCTGCTACGCACGGTGCATCCTCGCATAATCTGCATGTAACAGCCATGTTTATAGTTGTGCCCAATCTTACAACCCTTATGCGCGATTTTAATGGATTAAATGCTTTCTCCTTCTCAAATGAGCAGATATATTCGCATACGCCGCATCCAACGCATTTATCCGGATCATCTGAAACAAACTTTCTAGCATGAATATGTGACATATTTATTTCCTCCATTTATTCTTGTTTGGATCTTCATTCATGATTTAACGCCGTTATTAAATCTTTCCTTCAACCACGTAAGCCAGATCCTCCAAGCCTAGTTCCTTAATCTTTTCTAATGTTGGAACGCCCTCCCTAGTCCAGCCGCGATGCTCATAGTAGTCATCCAGCATAAAATCTAATTCCTCTTGAGTAATGTATTGTCCCTTCGCGACCGTTTCATCCGGTATCGGCGTGGTCATAACCTTAATTGGCAGATGGTCGTCTTTCCTAGTGAATCCTTCCCTAATATTGTATAATCTCGCCAAGTTGCTTATTCTCTCACCTGCCTTTCTAAGTTCTTCAGCGGTCACATCGATTCCTGTAACCAGGGTGTAGTATCGAGCTAGGTCGTCGAATCCCTTATAGTAGACTCCCCTTGAGAATTTGCACACGATCAGCGAATCGATTATGGTGTACAGATCCTCTATATCGATAACTAACTTTGATCTTCCCTTCTCAAACTTGAATCGGTTCGTCTTCCCAGATATGTCCAACGCGTATGCTCCATGCCTATTGTGGTCGGCGCCCCTAAATGAGACAGCATAGCCTAGAGCAGCGGTCTTTAAGCCCCTTATATCGTAGCCAGTCATCTCAAGCCCCTTAATATGGTTAGCATATTTTTCGGCGCCCTTACCAATTATTTCAGCAGCCCTCTTAACGCCTTCAGCAAGTATGTCGCCCAGCCCCTCCCGTCTACCCATCATCTCGATGAGCTTAACCATTTCATCGGCATTTCCAAATTTTAAGTCAAGTCCGCCAGTGTCATCCTTAGTTAATATGCCATGCTCATAGCAGTCCATCGCAAAGCCAACAATATTGCCTGCGGATATTGCATCTATCCCATAATAATTGCATAGATGTATTGCCTTAATTATCGCATCCATCCTGTCAACACCGCAATGAGGGCCAAGAGCCCAGAGCGGCTCATACTCAACACGCGCCATGACCTCCTTATATGGGCCCTCTGGAACGACGGCTATGTGTTCACAGCGCATTGCACATGAGGAACAAGCAACAATCTTTTCTACAAAGCGCTCATTTAAGTATTCGCCGCTAACTTTCTCAGCGCCTTCAAAAACAGCGTTCGTGAAGTTTCTAGTTGGTAGGGCGCCCAATGAATTATGAACCAGAACGTTTTGCGGTGTTCCCAGGGTTCTATATTTAACTGTTGCCGGACCCTTCATCCGCTCATGGAGAACACGGACGAACTCAAGGAACTCCTCGGGCTTTGCAACGTCTACATTTTTCGTTCCCCTAACAGCTATGGCTTTAAGGTTCTTTGAGCCCATGACTGCGCCTAAGCCGCATCTACCAGCAGCCCTAGTTTTATCATTTATTATGCAGGCGATTCGTGAAAGTTTTTCGCCCGCTAACCCGATCGATGCAACTCGAATATAGTAATCACCCAGCTCCTCCCTAATAATGTCCTCAACTTCCTGCGGCGATTTGCCCATAAGGTGCTTTGCATCCATAAGTTGAACGCTATCATCATCTATCCAGACGTAAACAGGTTTTTCGGCTTTCCCCTCAAAGATGACCGCATCATAGCCAGCCCTCTTAAGTTCAGCCGCAAAGAAACCGTGCGACTTAGCCTCCGCAGCACCGTTGGTTAAGGGGGATTTAGCGACAAAGGCATGTCCATTGCCGCCTGTCGGAGCAACTGTTCCGCTGAATGGTCCTGTTGTGAGGATGAGCGGGTTCTCCGGACTAAGCGGATCTATGCCCGGCTTGGTGTTATCAATCAATAAGCGAATGCCGAGACCTATGCCGCCAATGTATTTTTTCGCCATCTCTTCCTTTAAGGGTTCAATAGCTGTCTTTCCGGTCGACAAGTTCACCCTTAAGATTCTGCCGGCATACCCGAACAATTTTTTCTCCTCCCAAGAGGATTAAAGAAAAAGGGTTAAAGATATATTTATTTATTTCCACATCACAATTTAGATTAGACCGCTTGGTCCCCTCTTATGATGCTTGTTTCAGTTTTCACTTCTGGCTTAGCTTGCTTCCTCAGCCATTTCGCAACCTCCGTGAGGATCGGGTGGTTTGAAACATTTAACACCGGTATCTCTAAGCCCCCGACCTTAATTGATGGAGAGTATTTTGGCATCAATGCGAAGTTAACGGAATTCCAAAATATCCTGCCCTTAAGATAATTCTCCATCAGGTCGTCTGTTTCTGGCGCTATTGGGAAATGAATGAAGATTACTCCATCGGCCCATTGAGCCATCACCGGCATGCCCGATTGTATTAATCGAGCGAACATTTGATCTAGAGCATCTTTAGAGAATTGGAAGAAATCAAGTATAACGATCTCTTTAGCCGGCCTGTAGATTATCTTCACCTTGCTTCTCCTCTTCGAACCCTCTTCGCCGCTCATAAATATCACTCACACTTTAAGTGCTATCTACGTATACCTCAAATATTAGAATTTGCCATAAAAAATAAATATTATGTACATTCTTGAAAAATTATGATTGTATAGTTATGTTCTCAAAATATTTTAGGATTTACGGCTAAAGTAGCGATTCTTCCCTCTGACATAATGCAATAATTTAGGGCTAATTGTTGATCAAGCATGAATGCTATTAGACCAAATGTGAAATTGGGTTTAAAACATTCTTCCTACAAGATTCGTGAAGATATTTGCGCCTTTTTTTATAAGAATAAATTTAGAAGTCCTATAAAAAATATAAAAAGTAAAATTACTGAAAAATGCAATAAAACATTTATCTTTTAATTGGTGGCGGTGAGAAATTTTATGCTTGCAGACTTAACCTCCGATGAGATAAAAACCTCAACACATGCGGAAGACCTAAAATTCCGTTTAGCAACGGTTGAACTTCTTCGTACGGCAAAGAAACATTATACTTATAGGGAACTAGCTGCAAAAACTGATCTTCCAGTAACTGTGTTAAGCAGATATGCCAAGGGGCATGTTCTTCCAAATATTGATAGAGCGCGTCAGCTATGGGATGCTCTATCAAAAATCATTGGGTTAGAAAGCGAATTTAAGAGAAGAATTAGGCTTAATAGTGAAGGATACTTTGATAACACGCTTCTTATCGGAGACATAATTCTCCTAAGGCAGGCTGCAAACTACGCCGTAACGAAGTTTGCTGGGAAGAGAATAACTAGGGTTTTGACCGCGGCGGTAGACGGAGTTCCGCTTGCAACGATGGTCGCCAACGCCTTGGGCGTAAACCTCGTCGTCGCAAAGACGACTAAAGAGGTTGGTGTTTCATCATTCCTTGAGGAAACATATGTTCTAAGCGATTCAGGCTATACTTTAACGCTTTATATTCCAAGGGATTCCATTAAGAAACGTGACGGCGTTCTAATAGTTGATGACATTATAAAAAGCGGCGAAACACAAAATGCGCTGTTAAATCTGGTCTATAAGGCGAAAGCCGAGGTTGCGGGAATATTCACCATGATATCTATTGGGGACACATGGATAAAAAGGATGAACATTCCATCGGATTGCCCAGTTGAAGTGATCCTTAGACTTGGATAAGCCTAGCCCAGTTACCCTGGTTAACCAAGCCCATTTTCTTATTTAGCTTTCTCGCGCTTCTTCCACCTAAGATTTTTACTTCTACATTTTCTACATTTTTTGGCTGACGGTGCATTCCTAACACCGCATTCCCTACATATCTTCATGAAAAGCCTTTTTCTCTGAGCTATGCTTCTCTTAAGGGGATCAACAACCGGCATCGCAATCAACCTTCAAATATTGATCAACAACTTTTTAAAGTAAGAAATATACTTTTTGGTTTATTAATTGGATGAGACGATAAAAGCGGAGGATGCCTGAGTTCGGTACCACTCAGCAAATTTTCTCAGAGCTTTAGCACGATGCGAGAATCTGTTTTTTTCTTCAATAGACATTTCACCGAATGTTTTTCCAGGCTGCTCAGCAGGTTCAAAGATTGGATCAAATCCGAAACCGCTGCTTCCCCTAGGCTCCATAGCGATTTTCCCCTCAGCAATACCTTCAAAGCAAATAACGTTGCCATCGGGACTACAGAATGCAACTACAGATTTGAAGTAGGCTTCCCGATTACTTACCCCCTCCAGAAGCTTAATTATCCCCTCTTTTCCTACAGTTCGATAAACATAGGAAGAATATGGCCCTGGAAAGCCATTTAGCGCATCTATGAAGAGCCCTGCGTCCTCAACTATTACTGGAAGATTAATCTTGCGCGCGGCGTCGATCGCGCTTAACCTGGCGATGTTCTCTATATCGTCATCCTGCACTTCTAAGGCTTTAACTTTAATCATAGCAGTAGCAATGTTGCATTCGGCCAGGACGCTTCTAGCTTCATTAAATTTATGCATGTTTCTAGTTGCGAAAAATATCAATTTAGTACATGGTGAAATCTCATACGTGGGCAACTCCAATTCACCTCTCTGATATGTATCTCCCCCTCTTTTCTATCTCCCTCATCTTGTTCAGGACAGCTTTTGCGGCTTCGCTGCCTATTATTTCCCCATATCCCTTTATAATGGCGTTAAAGCATTCATCAGCATATTCGTAATGCGTACTCGTCAAAGCCCTCTTCATTAAGTGAAGATCAACACCCCTCGCTTCAACCTCCATGCTTTGCTCACTAAGCCCAAAATCTACTAGCACGATGTTCCCGTATGGGGTAAGAATCATGTTTGAGGTTGTTAGATCGCCGTGAATTATACCATTCTTATGGAGTCTACCAATTATCTTACCAATTTGATAACATAAGTTGATCCTCTCTTCACTTGATAGGTCAACAAGTATCTGTTTGACCTGCGTTCCTTCAACAAACTCCATGATGATAGAAGCCTCCTCAAGATCAACCATATATATGGTTGGTGTTGGGACGCCGGACTCCTTAGCCTTATGAATCATTTGGGGTTCATGCTTAGTTCTTTGTATCTGGATCTCCTTATCTAGATCCGGCATCCTATATTTTTTAGGGTGGCGTCTTTTAAAGATGACTTTTTTACCGCACCACTCTTCTAGGTATATGCTTGCTTCAGCCCCTTTCTTTATCAGCATATCCCTGCAGCCTTGCCTCTACATATTTTGGGTTCTAACCCATGGAACCTCAACCTCATCGAGTCTCCACCTCATTTTCACGAAGCTCCTTTCTATAGGCATCGTCATCCCAAACTTGTAGCATAAAACGCCAGTCCACGCTATCATCGCGCCATTATCCGTAGCGTACTCTTTTGGCACAACGCAGAACCTTGCACCGTGTTCCTCAGACATGATTTTTAGCATCATTTGAAGTCTTTTATTGGCTGCAACACCGCCGGTTAATAGCACTTCAGGCTTCTCAGTATGTGCAAGCGCCCTCTCAGTTACCTCAGTAAGCATGGAGAAAGCCACTTCTTGCAAACTAAAGCATAGGTCTTCAAGGGAATATTTCCCTTCACGCATTATATTTACGGCTGCTGTCAGCAGCCCGCTGAAGGACATATCCATGCCCTTCACAGTGTATGGAAGCCTCACTAAAACCTTACCCCTTGATGCTAGCTCCTCAACAATGGCGCCTAAAGGCTTATTGGACAGAGGCTTTAAACCAGCTTCTCTGGCAAAAACGTCTAAACAGTTTCCAACAGCTATGTCCAGTGTTTCACCGAAAACACGATATCTTTTAGCCTCAAACGCTGCGACGACAGTATTACCGCCAGACACATAGAGGATAACCGGGTCAATCGCTTTACTTACCATTTTACCTATCTCTATATGAGCCAGGCAATGATTAATCCCAACGAGAGGCTTATTCAGATAGGATGAGAGAGCCCTGGCAACGGTGGCGCCAACTCTTAAGCATGGACCTAAACCCGGACCCTGCGAAAAGGCTACTACATCTATTTCTTTAGGTTTTATTCCAGCCTTCTTAAACGCTTCGGATATAACTTTACCAGCTATCATGGCATGATGCCTAGATGCTTCTCGGGGATGGATTCCACCTTTTTCCGGAATATAAACATCATTTACATTTGCCAGCACCTCGCCGTTGAAGGAAACTATGCCGACTCCAAAATCGTCAGCGCTGCTTTCAATACCCAGGCAGTAGCCCTCTCGCATACATTAAATAATGTAAATGCTGCTCATAAAGTTTGAGTGCCAATATTATTCATTCAATATATTTATGTGGGGATTCGCTATTTTATAACTTAATTAAATGCCCGCTTAACGTGGGAAGCGATATGCCTAAACAAAATAATCTTGAGCAGAAGGCGCTTGACATAATAATAAGCAGAGGTGAAAAGGGCGTACTCCAGTCTGATTTATGGCGTGAGATAAACGCCAGCAGTAGAGAAGGCTCTAGAATCTCAATTAGGCTGGAAAATAAGGGGCTCATATATCGTGAACCGGAGCTCTCAAGGGGGCGGTGGACCTATAGGCTTTATCCTAAACGGCAACCAGTCTCCATAGATTCAATATTAAATTGCCCATGTCTATCATGCGAAGAAACCCTGAGATGCGGAGCTGGCGGCAAAATCTCCCCAAACGACTGCGACAAGCTGATTGAATGGGTATTGAAAGAGGATTCTGGCTGAGGCATCCTTATTCAAGGTGACTGATAGTTTTGTCGGGAAAGTGGCTTGAAAGGCGGAAAAGAGACTATTATTACAGGAGAGCTAAGGAGGAAAAATATAGGTCAAGGGCAGCATACAAGCTTCTGGAGGCAAATAAGAAATATGGTTTTATGCGTCCCGGCGATATCATCGTCGATTTAGGCGCAGCCCCCGGCGGGTGGATACAAGCTGCGCGGCAAATTGTCGGCGAGAAAGGCTTTGTTTTAGGCATAGATTTAAGGGAGATTGAGCCCCTGAACTACGATAATGTTCATCTTATTTTAGGCGACATTAGAAATCCGGAAGTTATTAGGAAGATTAAGGCTATCCTGCCACGTTCCGCGGATGTTGTGATCTCGGATGTTTCGCCCAATATTTCAGGGATTTGGGAGCTGGATCATGCCAGACAGATAGAGCTGGCGGAAAGCTCCCTAAAAATAGCATTATCCGTGCTCCGGAGAGGCGGAAACTTTTTTGTCAAAGTTTTTCAGGGCGAATTCTTCAATCAATTCTTAAGTGAAGTTAAGAATCATTTTATGCGGGTTGAGATTATTAAGCCAAAGGCCAGCAGAAAAGAGAGCGCCGAAATCTATTTGCTTGGAATGAACTATAGGATTTTTCAGCATAATGCCCATAGAGTCGGACGTGGCAACTTAAGGTTTTAGCCTTGCATTTCTGATCATCTATCTTATGTTTGGTGTTAGGGATGTTGTTGAGCGCTTTCATCTATTTGAGAGGAATAGGTCTCCCTTTTTGGCGTAAGGTTCTCGGTCTAGCATTCTATGTTCAATTGTCAAGCCTTAGGAGGATCGCTAGAGCGTTATCTGAGTTTAGGAGCGTTTCCAAGACTGCTGTTTAGAGGTGGATTGTTAAGTTGAAGGCGTGCCTAAGCCTCTCAGTGGATGTTAAGCCTAGGCGCTTCATAGCGGTTGATGAGGCATGCGTTAAGGCTAACGGACTAGGATACTATGTTTTCTCAGCCGTAGACGTTGATGGGAATGAGGTTGTGTGCATGAAGGTCACCCATCCAGAAATATGCTTGCAGCTGAATCATTCTTCAGGCGGGTATTCTTCAACAACATAACAGTAAACCTAAGACGTAACGAAAGCATGAGATGGAGGAGGAGCATAGAATGCTGGAACCTAATCTGCGACATGCTCACATACCACTACAACAACCTAAGGAGGTAAACCTTAAGTTGCCGCGTCTGCTGAGAAAAACAGGGCGTGTCTAATAATTGTTCATGAAGAATTGTTTTCTATGCTTGGATGGTGGAAGGAGGAGGAATTTCCGACTCTTTAGCCGATCGGAAATGGTGGGCGAAGGATATCCTGAATCCGGAAAAAACAGTTCAGAAACATCAAAATTTAAGCAATTATTGGACACACCCGAGAAAAACAAAAACCTAAAATATTAATTGGCATCTTAAAGATAGCTTCTTTAGAGAGGAACAGAGGATATGGCTGAGTTAGGAATAAGATCTAGAATACTTGTCAAAGACGTCATGACAAGCCCCGTCATAACAGTGAAGGAAGACTCGACAGCCGATGAGGCTGCAAAACTAATGAGGGACAACGACATCGGTTGCGTAATCGTAACCACTAAAGATGAGAAGCCAATAGGCATAATAACTGAAAGAGACATCGTGGTGAGAGTCGTTGCGGAAAACACTCAACCAAGCAAAGCAACGGTGAAAGAAATCATGAGCGCCCCCCTCATAACAATAGACGCCAATAAGACAATAAGCGAAGCTGCCAGGGAAATGAACCGCCAAAACATCAGAAGGCTGGCAGTCATGTATAGAGGCAAGCTCATAGGCATAATCTCCAGCAAAGACATACTCTCAGTAACCCCGGAGCTAATAGAAATAATTCAGGAGAGAGCGAAGATAACAGCTAGCGGCGAAGCTGAGGAGGAGCTGCCGTTAACCGGCTACTGCGACAACTGCGGAAGCTGGTCAGACGGGCTCAGAGAAATCGACGGAAGCTATCTTTGCGAAAACTGTTATGTGGAAAGATCTGGAGCTGAGTACTAGCATAAAGAAAGGCGGGGCTTAAGCAGCATTTCCTCAATAATTTATTAAGTTAGAGGGTAGGCGAACCCTTGCCAATTGATTTAGTTCTGAAAAATGCGAAGATCTATGCCCTTAACAGAATAATTGAGGCTGGCTTAGCAATTGAGGATGGAAAAATCTTTAAGATAGCTAAAGAAGCAAATCTCCCAAAATCGTCTGAAAAAATAGATTTAAACGGGTTTCTCGTACTGCCCGGAATAATTGACGTGCATGTCCACCTAAGGGATCAGGAATTATCCTATAAGGAGGATTTCTTATCAGGAACCTCAGCGGCTGCCAACGGAGGCGTAACCCTCGTTATGGACATGCCTAACAATAAGCCTACCACTATGGATTCCGCAACATTAAGGGAGCGAATGAACATAGCCTCTAGGAAAACAATCGTTAACATAGCCTTTTACTCAGCGTTCCCAGCCGACATAAGAGAAATTAAAAGAGTAGCGGATGAGGGAGCAAGGGCATTCAAAATCTTCCTCTCGCATAAGGTTGGAGGCTTAGATCCAAACGATGACGTAGCCGTGACTGAAGCATTTATGGAAGCCTCAAATCTTAATATCCCAATCTCAGTGCATGCTGAAGATGGCATGCTTCTCCATGAAAATATTAGAAAACTGAGGTTAAATAAACGGGATGACCTGGACGCCTATCTGGAAGCCCACTCTCAAGAGGTGGAGGTTAGGGGGGTGAGAAGAGCGGTAAACTTGACAAGTAAATCCGGTGCCCATACGCATGTATGCCATGTGAGCACCACTGATGGGCTGAAAACAATATTGAACGCTAAAAAAGACGGGCTGCCAGTTTCATGCGAAGTTACACCCAACCATCTGTTTCTTTCAGTTCGCCATGCGGAGAAGATCGGCAGCGTAGCTCTGACAAACCCACCTCTTAGACCGCAAAGCGATGTTTCCTATCTGCAATCAGCCTTAGAAAAGGGGCTAATAGATGTTGTTGCATCAGATCATGCGCCGCATGCGCTAAAAGAGAAAGAGGGATCCTCTATATGGGATATTTCAACCGGCATAGTTGGGCTTGAAACTATGCTGCCGCTTCTATTAACGCATGCTAACAGGGGATACCTTTCAATATCAACATTAGTTAAGGTGATGGCTGAGAACCCGGCTGAAATCTTCGGATTTAAAGATAGAGGCCATATAAGGGAGGGTAAATGCGCAGATCTAGTCGTGGTGAACCTTAAGAAGGAATGGATCATAGATCCCTCGAAGTTCTATTCGAAAGCCAAGTTCTCACCATTCGAGGGCTGGCGCATGAAGGGTAAGCCAGTTAAAACCTTTGTCAATGGGCTTCTAGTCATGGATGACGGTGAAATCGTAGCTAAGCCCGGAACGGGCAGAATCATCAAGTAAAAGTGGCTGAACAAAATGGAGTTTATAGTTGACGGCATGCTTGGGAAGCTGGCCAGATGGCTTAGGATGCTGGGGTACGATACGAAATACTCCAGCAGCATGAGCGATGATGAAATTTTAAAGGCAGCTTCCGAGGAAGGGCGCGTTATATTGACCCGCGACTATGAATTCTTTAAGAGGGCTAATATTCACGGGGTTAAAGCGGTCTTTGTGGAGGGAGAAACGAACGCTGAAAAACTGGCTGATCTATTAAGGCAGCTCAACATTAACTTAGAAATAAATATAAATGAATCCCGATGCCCCAAGTGCAACGCAAAAATAGAATCAATCCGGAAAGAAAAAGTGAAGGATAAAGTTCCCGAGTCAACCTATAGGTTCTATGATGAATTCTGGGAATGCTCCAGCTGCGGTCAAATCTATTGGAAGGGAAGCCACTGGAAGAAGATAAACAACACTTTAAGATGCGCTAAACAAATTTATTTTACTCGTTAAGAAATTTTAACCATATTCCTATCAGCGATTTTTATTTCACCAATCTTTCGATACCTTAAGGCTCTATTCAGATTAATTATTGCCTCGAAAGCATTAGATGAAGCCAGCAACGGGCATATCAATATGTCCTCACACTGCTTAACGCCAAAAATAACGTCCGCCACAAGGGAGTAATGGATTCTGTTACCTCTCCCATATTTTCCCTCAAGACTTCTGTAAATTCCCTCCACATGAGGGCAGCTTTTATAGAAACGCTCCACGGGGCAAGCGTAATATTTGAAGCCTTGAATAATTTTGCTGCTTCGAATCTTCTTTTTACAGAAATCAAGGGTCATTTTCCTCCTAATTTTTCCCTCGCTTATCTTATGATTCATATAATCGAAGAGCATCTTGCCTAGAGCCGAAGAACTCTTGTCAAAAAGCAGTTCCTCTCTAATTATCTGATTTCCATGCGGACCATACTCGCCTATCCATAAGCCGCAGCGTTCACCGCTTACAACTGGCCGAATAATGAAGCCCCATGATCTTTGAGGGGTTCTTTCAAGCAACCATTCAGCATCATCAAGAAGACTGCTGTAACCCTTAAAGTCTTGAAAGAAGAAGATGCCGTAATCCCTATCAAACAGGACTATTGTCCCGCCGAGTTTTAAGTTCTCTTGAAGCAATTTAAACCCCAGAAGTGAATATGAGAGTGTTATATAAATTTTTAGCAGCATCAATGAGAAAAATTGACGTTTTAGTAAAGTTTATATTTGCTTAATGTTTTTAGTGTTGCATCAAACATGTGGATTCATCATTTATGAGTAAAAGTTTGGGATTCAAAAATTGTATAGTAAACATTTCATTAAAACAGATTGGGGGTAAATTAATTGGTCATGCTAGCCACTGAAGATTATAAAACTTCGAATACGGATGTGAGGAAGAAAATTCTTATAGGCCCCCCTAAGCTCACACGTTTTGAGAAGGCAAGAATATGCGGCGCTAGGGCGCTGCAGATCGCAATGGGCGCCCCAATATTGATAGAAGTTAACAAGAACCTTACAAATCCAATAGACATAGCGCTTGAAGAGCTAAAGCGAGGAATCCTGCCAATAACAATTAGAAGAACACTTCCAGACGGCGCAACATATCAGGATATACCATTAAAATGGCTTTTATGAAGAAAACATTAAACGAAAAGCCTACTACTGAAAAACAAAATGGCGGATTGCCAGCTTTCCCGGCTTCGCACGGCCGAAGACCGCACTAAAACCGGGAACGGAGCGCGGTTTAACTTCCAAGTTCGGAATGGGTTTGGGTGGTTCCCGCGCCCTTTGGCCGGCAATCCAGTAACCTTTGAACTCATTCAGATTTTTAACCTTTTCGTTTCTCATGGGCGTGTCCAATAATTGACTTATGTCTAGTTGTGCTGCATGTTATGCCTGGAAAGATGAGTCCCGGCGGCTACGGATCTAGGATAAGGGACATGGTCTTTAATGAATTACTGTATGGGTTTAGGGGCGTAGGGGAAGGAGTCTTCGGAGCCCTAACAGTAGAGTTCGGAGATATAATGAAGACCAGGAGAAAGGAATCATGCAAAACAA
>CALKGV010000081.1 GCA_938091805.1 uncultured archaeon
TAAAAGAGGGAAAATGGGGACTCACTTCAAAGATTGCCTAACATGCTCTAGCCTTTCATCCACATCATCTAACCCTAGACGCCTAAGCTCCTCCGAAGTCGGGATGCCATTTTCATCCCAACCCGCAGCCCTATAATACTCTTTCCTTGAAACGTAATATTTCTAAATGATTAATTTAAGGATTAGGTTAAACTATTTGTATGCGTAGCTCCGTTTTCGCCTTCTAATATATGCATATGCCACCCAGGCAGCTATCACGCTAACCGCAACTGCCGCTCCTATTGCGATAATATTGGTGAGGGGGAAAGCCTCCGTTAAAGGAGTTAAGGATATTTGGCGGGTAATATGCACCGTTTCTATGCATGGGACAACGGTTCCAGGGTGCTCAAGCCCTTGGTTTTCCGGGATCTTAGGCCAATGAACTGCTTGAATAATGATGTTGCCATCGCTCTTTATCACGTGCATCCCCGGCTGAGTTATTAAGATAGGCTTATCAGCATCCGCAATCATAACTGTTCCGTCAACTTCAATCCGAGCGCTTCCACCGGCAAATATGTAGGCTTCGCAAGTGGAGTTTATTGGCAGATATATTGGCATATACTCGTTCGGCTTAACACCTATGAAGATAACACCGGCTCCATAACCCCAATTTCCGAAGTCTGGCCACTGAGAAGATCGGAAAAAGTATCCGTCATGGATGAACGAAAGCGAGATTGGCGCGCTGCTTTCAACCTTTATTGCATCAGCTTTAACTTTGAACCTAACACTATCTTCAGCCTCAACTTTGGCCTCAAATAGTATCTGCCTAGTCGTTAAATCGTACACCTTGAAATCCGCCGTCTTAATGGCAGAGACGCGGAAGCCATAATCCTCCACCTCATTTATTGTCGTAGCTGCAGCCGTGTAAAAGTCTGTTCCAACAAACCCGCCCTGAACAGATGGTACAGCAAAGCTATAGTGGTAGCTTCCTCGCCCCCCGGGATCCCCAGACTGTACCATTACATGTCCTGTTGATTCAATCTTATATACGTGCCATGGATGCAGCAGTATCCTTTCAAATGAGTTTGGCTCAAGCGATGGAGATTTAATGATTGTCCCCCTCTCATCCATTATCTTTATGTCAGATTTCTCTAGGGCAAATATCATGAACCTCCTTTGCAGATCCGATGAAGCTAAAAGGACAAACTCTTTCCCAACGTACGATCCATCCGTTGCTGGATAAAAGGTATTTGGGGTGGGAACGGAAGTCTCATTACCTAAGGGTACGCTCTGATAATTTAGAAGTAAAACGCATATCGGGTTGTTGGACTCGACCTTAAACATCGTTCCATTTCTCAAGAGGACATAATGCTTCTCCATATCGTTTAAGATTGCATGAGATATCATCTCGCCAGCTGTAAGATTATAAACTTTTACATCTGTCTGATCATTCCATGAGGCTATTGCAAGCAACCATAAAGTGTTCGGTTCGTAGGCTAATTCCAACCCGGAATTAATATCGAATTGATCGATAAGTTCATAACGCCACAATCTCGAGGGAACAACACCATAATATGTAAATTTCTCTGAAAAACTCGCTTCCAGAGGCATGATCATAAGCCCTATGGGTAAAATGAGGTTCAAGGATAGAAGAGTTAAGGATAAAATAGAAAGGGTCTTCGCTAAATTATCCAAATAATCCCTTCCCTAAAATGTATCTATCGAAATTAAGATATAAAAATCTGATGCTCTTTTAACGAGAATGCTGCGGCGTTTACCACCCCTGCAGGGCGGCTCCGATAAGGGTGGAAAACTAACAGCCGCTAACCCTCACCTATGCAATAGTAAAAATGTTAGGAGTAATCTATGTAAACCCATATATTAGCAATTACAAAAATCTTATTAAAGAGCAGGAGAGAAAAATTCCCATTAAAGTTTTTATTTATCTAAAAGTTTGATTAAATGTGTAGACACCAATCTGGGGCTGTGGGCTAGCTTGGTCTAGGCTACGAGCTTCGGGCGCTCGTGACGGGAGTTCAAATCTCTCCAGCCCCACCATACTAAGGCTTCATTTAGCCATCTTCTTGAGTTTAGTTTGGGAGAAGAGGGTAAACCCGTTTAGATTTCCATCTGCTTTCATGATGGGCTTCTTATCAAGAATCCTAAACCTACCCATCCCCCTATTTTCCGCATGTGAAGCCCAGAACTTTAAGAGGGCATATTTAATCACGCTCCTTCTTGTGCAGGGTTTATAGCATCCTCATGTAGGAGCCGCTAAGCCGTCCTAAAACTACTCTCTTCCCTGATTTGAAATTACTACAGTTGTTATCCCTGAGAGAAAATTACCACTATAGTAATTTTATTGGCGTGTGCATTACGCATGCTGCTTTTGCTCAGCCACCTTAAACCCGCCGTCTAAGCTCAACAAACAAGTCGTGAGTTCTCCATAACGGCCTTATAAAAAGGACTCCATAAAACAGTTGTATAGGCTTATTTAATCTTTTCGTTGAATTGGATATGCCCCATATTCCTGGAACGCTTCATACATTGCCAAGATATTCTTTATCGGAATTCTGGGCTGGACATTATGTACGGTGTTGAAGACGAAGCCTCCGCCCGGAGCGAATATTTGAATGCGTTCACGAACTTCTTTTTTTAACCTGGTCGAGGGTACCAAACGGTAAGGTTCGCTGAGTATCCACGTCGCCCAAAAAGTGATCTTTTCCCCGTATTTCGATTTGAATCTCTGCGGATCCATGTTTGCAGCTGAGGTTTGAACTGGATTTGGAATGTCGAAGCCAGCTTCGATGAAGCCTTTGATTAACCGCTCTATTCTATTTTGTCTCCGGGGAGAACGGGTTGAATCCACTTATACGTCGGTATCTCATTTGCAATTTTAATCTTTAATGGAATCTTCCAAATATATCTTCCCATACCATTAAGGCGGGTTTTTCCAGGTCTACGCGCATGGAATATCAGAAAATATTGATCATCCAACTTAACTATGTTCCCTATGCCAGGGCCATTCATGTATTCCCCGACATAGTTAGGCCAGTTTTTCTTCTCAGTTTGGAGAAGGTAAAGTATCTCCCCGCTTTTATTCACATTGCCCCATACATTTTCAGGGTCAGGTACAATTATCTTTTTGTATGTTTCACCTGGAGGCGGGATTAAAGAGTCGGAGAACGCCGCTCCAATCTTATAGTTATAATCATCAAAGTCTCCGACGCTGTATAGAAGCACATATTTACCCCGGATCTTCTGAATGATGACGCTTTCAACAATCTGGATATAACCGGGATTACGATCTTCAGAACGGTATCCTTCCGGACTTAGAATGGGGCGTGGGGAGAAGTCTGGATCAAGCGTTGCAGGATCAAGCATCCTCCAGGCTTTGATGTGAATATCTACACCTAAGGTTTCATCTGGATATCCAGCGTTATATATTAGATATAGGTCCCCGTTTTCATCGCGTAAGACATTACAGTCATAAGCAAACCAGCCTCTGTCAACGTTCCCAATCAAAATTTTATCGAGACGCCATTTTGTAATAGGGTTCTCTTCCGTCCACATCTGTCCTGGTTGAGGCGCAAAATGGGCTATTACGGTCTTAAAATCGCCGAAATGTAAAGTAGCGTAGCCATGGTAGGTTCCATCCACATGCCTGTAGACGATGAACCTCCAAAATTCTTTAACTCGACCGCTCTCTTCGGCGAAATCGAGATCTAAAGAGAACGCCTTAAGATCGCCCTTTGAGAATGTTCGGGTGCGGAAAAACAGGGTGGATGTTCCAAAAATATAATAGTACTGACCATCCTTAAACACGAAGGGATCAGGTAATCCATGACTCCCAGTGAGACTTTCATCAATAAACGGCTCGATTATGGTTTTCCTTAAACCTTCATGTAGATGCCACGTAAACATTACACACGCACCTACAATAATCATTGATATTACTGCAACAAAGAGATTACATTTCTTGTTATACCGTAATAATGAGCGGGCGCTTCTCATAAACAAAAATTGAAATGAATCTCCAAGTCTCGCAATCTTTAAAGTGCACATCATCAGGCAATCTTGAACGACAGCGCTTAAACACGGCGTAGTTATGTTCGCCTCCAAGGGCACGCCTTGTCTTGCGAGTGATAAAGCCATCTTTTGTTCACCGTTAAATCGACTTAAACACCGCAGTCACATTAATTCCTTTCCAAACGCATCATTATTTATTGAGATGATAAAAATTAAACGACTTAAAAACCTATTTTAGGCGTCGCATCTATCCCCTCTCTTGAAAGCGCTTCTTTCAGCCGTGTCAAGTTGCAGATTTTTCTTAATTCCAAGACTGGAGGATGTTTTCTGACAGAGTTTTTCTAAAATTCGTTTACTACTATTTTAGCGATTTTTATCCAGTGCTTTGTGGCTTAATTTCTATTATTGATTGTTTTTGGTCTCTTTTTCATTTTCGGATTATTTTCTGTCGAATTTTTTGGCGGCTGAATTATCCCTCAAACAGCGATGGCCGTAAGATTTCACTTGAAATCCAACATTTAAATGAAAATTGAGCCCAATATTACGGGAAATATACCGAAAATGGAGCGGAAGGGAAAAAGAAGTATTTCGTATCTCATAATCCTACTTATCCTCCATCGCCCGGCGTTTTAATCAGCCTAATCGCCCTACGCCTTTCTGGAGGTCCCCTATCAGCCCTAGCGTTACGCCTAGGCTTAATGATGGAGGCTTACACTCACCCTCTTAAGCAGCTTATAGGCTTTAGCGGAATCTTAAGCTCTAACCCTAATCAGTAATGCCTCTAAGCGTAGGAGGATAGTATCCATTCGTAGACTATTCATGGCGTATGGATGGAATAAGGCATATTAAATAAATAGCGCACAAAGCCAGAAACAAAACAGCCCTCAGAAGATCAAGGCTTAGAATGAGTTCACCACGCCTGATTAAGCGCTCGTCGATAATCCTTCCAATTCATAAAACAGAAAACAGACAAATAGAAAATCACTCGCATTTAACCTCAACAACAATAAAGTTTTATTTTTGTTGCGGTAACTCTTACTATCTCCGCCCCGAGTTCCCTGACATAGCCCTCCGCAGCTTTCAAGGCAATATTAATCGCCTCATCCTTCGAAACTCTAACCTCAGAGCTACCGATTTTCCAAAGGTTCCATCCATCGTAGAAATGAAGAAGCAGATTATCTACAGTGCTGATGCTGAAGCCAAAGATGGGTGGGCTTCTTAAACCATTGACCACATGCCTCCAACTAAAATCAACATAGTTATCTTTAATATCAACGTAAACCCCAAAAACTAAGCTATTCTTCTCCACAGTTGAGTTCTCTAGCACATTAATTTCCTCTAAGAATGGCAATATTTTGTTACAATATGGGGCATTAAAGAAGTTTTTATATCTTTCTAGAAAGGTTCTTGCTTCATTAATTAGATCCAAGGAATGTTGGAACTTCATCTTAGGCTTACCTTGACAGTTTAGCACCCGGTACCATTCTAGCATGCCATCCATAAACTCCACCGAAATCTCTATAATGTCATTTTCCTCTTTAAGGAGAAGAAGAATAGTATCCGTCGCATGCTTAGAAAAAACCTTAAACTCCGGTCTTGCATTCCTATCGGTTATAAATTTATATGACACGTCGCAGGCTTCCATATCAATGCCAATCACATCCCTTAAGAAAGTAAAGGCAGAATTTCTTTCAACCGCTTCAATCTCCTCAATGGACTGAGCCCGGCTCTGTGGACAAAC
This sequence comes from uncultured archaeon, assembly GCA_938091805.1. GTDB lineage: Archaea > Thermoproteota > Bathyarchaeia > Bathyarchaeales > DTEX01 > DTEX01. The sequence goes on from CALKGV010000081.1 coordinate 5,750, forward strand.
TAGGGCAAAAAGCAAAGCCAAAACCATCATAAACATAAGATGCCCTTTTTTCATAAGCATAATTCCCTCACCCTTTTTATGAAGCTGGATCATAGTTCGGTATAAAAAATGCATCTCTCAAATTGATTTGTGTTATTATTAATGTTGAACGTTATTTTAGCGGCATAATCAAGAGCCTGTTTTACATTATTACCAAGTTTAAAGATGGCGTAATAGAAGTTTTTACGAATTTTCTGCCAGCCTCTTGCGCTCCACCAAGATTTTTTCCAAGGAATGGTGCTTCATTATAAAAACCGATGAACACATATCCATTGTTGTCCGGGTTCTTGTAGCCATATCTATATATATCGCTTTCGGGGAAAAAGCCGCATATAAACCGACAAAACTGTCACCAAAATGCAAGTAGATGCTCATCACCTTGAGATTATGAAATGAGAAATGGATCCATATTTCGATGAATAATGAAGGATTCATACCATTATTCGTTTAAATCCGACTTGGGTGTCAAATCCAAAATTATCGGTTGCTGACACAATTCCCTTGCCCTCGTTTAAGATTTCATACCCCCTATTGCAGGTTTCCACTAGAAGGCAAAAATCTTTATTAGGCTACAAGATTGCAAATAAACTCAAAGAATGGAGGCTGATTTATTATGGAGAAACATAATTTGGACAGGCAGTGGCTTTTCAGTTTCGGCGCGCCTAGCCCTTTTGTAAAGAAGGCTGAAGGCATCGTTGTGGATTTACCTCACGATTTCAGCATCATTCAAAAACGTGATCCCAATGCGCCCTCAGGCCCTAGCAACGGCTATTTCCCCGGTGGGATGGCAACATATGAAAAAACAATCTTCATCCCTGTCGATTGGAGTGGGAAGAAGGTTATCCTTGAGTTCGAGGGCGTTTATATGAATGCCGTTGTGCATTTCAACAATAACATTGTGGCTAAACACCCATACGGTTACACCAGCTTTCACTGCGACCTAACCCCATATCTGCGTTATGGTCAGGAAAATAAGATCCGCGTCTTCGTGAACAACAGCGCTCAGCCGAACACCCGCTGGTACAGCGGCTCAGGCATATACCGCCACGTATGGCTGCTGGTCGGCGAGAGCATCCATATACCTCCCTGGGGCGTCTATGTTACAACTCCAAAAGTCTCCCCCGAAGCCTCTACGGTTTCTGTCAGAACCACCGTTGAAAATTCCGGCCAGGCAGCGGCTAAAGTTACGGTCCGCACAACGCTGCTGACAGCCTCAGGCTCAGAGGCCGCTAGGGGAGAAGTCGAATTGGATGTTCCCGCCGGAGGCTCAGTTGAGGCTGATCAAGAGCTCGAGGTATTCTCTCCCAATCTTTGGTCTGTTGAGAACCCGTACCTTTACACTTTGAGAAGTGAGATCATATATGACGGCAGAGTTATTGATAAAACTGATACTAAAATAGGAATACGCTCAATATCTTTCGATCCGCATAACGGCTTCAGGTTGAACGGCGTCCCTGTTAAGCTCAGGGGTGGCTGTGTACATCATGACTGCGGGCTGCTTGGAGCCGCGGCGTATGATCGGGCTGAGGAACGCAAGGTTGAGCTTCTTAAAGCCAACGGATTCAACGCGGTGCGCTGCGCCCACAACCCGCCTTCGCCGGCCTTTCTGGATGCTTGCGATAGGCTGGGCATGCTAGTTATAGATGAGATCTTCGATTGCTGGCGAGAGGCGAAAAATCCTAATGATTATAGCCTTTATTTCGAGGAGTGGTGGCAGAGAGACCTGGCTTCCATGATACTTCGCGACCGCAACCATCCATGCATCATCATGTGGTCAATCGGCAATGAAATCCCGGAGCTAACGGGTTTTTCAGAGGGCTACTCGTACGCACGCAAATTAGCGGACTTCATCCGCAGCCTAGATAATACAAGGGCAATTACAAGCGCTCTGACCGAATATTTCCTTTATCCCTTAATCGCCGCCGATTTAAACCTCGAAAGGAAAATCCCTGATGAGCTCTGGATAGAGCATTCTTCCAAGTTCGCAGAGCCCCTGGATGTTGTGGGCTACAACTATATGATACATCGCTACGATGGCGATGGAAAAAACTTCCCCGATCGCATAATATGCGGCACAGAGAGCTTCCCCTCGATGGCCTTCGACTACTGGGAAGCCGTTGAGAGGTTGCCCTACGTCATCGGCGACTTCGTCTGGACAGCCATCGACTACCTCGGCGAGGCGGGTATTGGACGGGTCAAATATGAGGGTGAGGATTTTTCGTTCCTCAGTCCCTATCCTTGGCATCAAGCATTCTGCGGCGACATCGACATATGCGGCTTCAAGAGACCCCAGTCTTACTACCGTGACTGCGTTTGGGGTATATCAAAAGCTCCCTATATCGCAGTCCATAAACCAGAGACTTATGGCAAAAAACCTCGTGCTTTGTTTTGGAGCTGGCCTGAGGTTGTCTCCTCCTGGACTTGGCCGGGTTGCGAAGGAAAGCCGATGGTGGTAGACGTATACAGCACCAGCAGCGAAATTGAACTCTTCCTTAATGGCAGATCCCTAGGTCGCAAGCCAGCCGGAAAGGTCAACAGATACATTGCCTCGTTCGAGGTCATCTATGAACCTGGCGAACTGGTGGCGGTCGGATATGAAAACGGCGTTGAAACCTCACGTAGCGTGTTGAGGACTGCGGGAAAACCTGCAAACATCCGTCTGAAACCTGACAGAAGCGTGTTAAAGGCGGAATTCGGCGACCTTTCCTATGTGACTGTAGAGATAGTGGATGCTGAAGGCAACATTTGCCACAACGCCACCAACAACATTTATTTTATCGCCTACGGCGTTGGCTCCATCGTGGCTGTAGGCAACGGAAACCCGGTGTCTGAGGAAATGTACGTTGGGAATCAACGTAAGGTTTATGAAGGACGCGCAATGGTGGTTGTTCGCTCAAATGGTGAACCCGGCGAGATTGTTCTGACCGCTACAGCCGACGGAATCCCAACGGCAAGTGTAACTATTCGAGTAATGAAATAAAGACGGCGATGAAAACTAAGGCACATACACATTGCAAGAAAAACTATGGAGATTCACAGAAGATCCAGGGTCTCTGAGCCGCGAAGCATTATCAGAAGCGAGAATCCCCCGACTTCAGCCATGGAGAATGTCAACTACGAATACATCATCCAAATGCTTGGAAAAGTCCTAAATAAACAGTTTATGCGTGCCATGAAACTTCCTGACTTTTCTTTCCTTTTGAAGAAAAGCGGATCCATCATTCATGCTGTTTTATAGTTTCTGGGTTGAGCCGTGATTTTTAGGTCGTGGCTTTTCAGCCTTTTGAAGTGTTCATCCCTTTTTAAGCGTCATATTTTTTGAGATGGTTGTTGCAGCTATCAGCGGATCCTCGTCAGATAATTGAACGTATTAAACGCCTTCCTTTCGCTTTGAATTCTTACCTCAACAGAAACCGAAAGAGTTGCGTATTTCACCAAATTTGCCACCACTAATCTTAACCATCTTGTTAAAAGCCCGCTTTAAACCTTTTAAGAAAGTAATCCCGTAATGATGATGGAGAAGCCGCCGGAAAATATTTGGCTTAGAATCATTTTTATATATGAGCACACATCAAGTGGCTGATGGAGTGGCTGATCGCTTGGTATGCGAGGTAAAAATTTATGAGAAGCCTCAATTGGGCAACCCAGTTCTGGTGGAGGGGCTTCCAGGCATAGGGTTGGTCGCGAACATAGCTGTTGCATACTTGATAAGAAAGCTGGACGCTAAACTCTTCGGTGAGATCAAATCCTCATATTTCCACGATGTCGCAGTTACCAATAAAAATGGTTTACTCACCTACCCAACCAATCAGCTTTACTATTATAAGGGTGAAAAAAGCAGACGCGATCTAATATTGCTTTATGGAAATACGCAAGCCCTTACCGCACGTGGACAATATGAGCTCTGCGGATGCATACTTAAAACGGCTGAGAGCCTAGGATGCAGGCTCATCATAACCCTCGGCGGCTACAGACCTGGGAGGGGCGCTGTTAAACCACGCCTCTACTTCGCCGCCTCAGACCGCGATATGGCGAGAGAAGCCAAAGATCTAGGCGCTGAGCCTCTGAGAATTCAAATTTTCGGTTTAGCCGGACTGCTAATCGGCATGTGTAGACTACGCAGCCTTAAGGGCCTCTGTCTGCTCTCTGAAACGCCGGGAACCTATCCGGATAAGGAAGCAGCGCATGAGCTACTAAAAGCCCTATCAAGAATCCTTGAAATAAAGGTTGATATAAGCGATCTAGGCGACCCTACGGATCTAATAAATGTTCTGCCGCCCTTCGATTTCGGAGCAGCAACTGAAAAAAGAAGTGTAAAACAGCCCATGCCAGAGTGGCTGATCTAAAATAAATCTTAAGCCCTTACGCTAGCATAATCTTCATAATACGTTTCAGATTTCCGAGAGTTGCTACTCACCCCTAGTTTCCTGCATGAACTGTTGATAAACCCTTTGCACCCTTTCAGCAGCCGGCCCTGTCCCTTCAACCACTCCCTCACGAGTCACTTTGACCCTGTCCATAACCCATATAAAACCCTCTTTTTCATAGAGCTTAACCATTCTTGGGAAAACCCTCTCTAGCCTCTCAGCAAGACCCTTAAGATCAAAGGGTTTTTCAATAGACAATATTTCGGCAACCCTGCTTCCGCTCAGTAAAATCTTAGGAATAAACCGCCCATTAGGATCCGTCGCATCGACCAAACATAGGCTTAAGCTCCCAGGGTCTATACCGACAAGTGTTCCAGTATATGTTTTCCCATCAATTGTTACAACATTAACTGTTTTATCAACAAATGAGGAAACCTCAACGACAAATCTTCTCTCAGCCGTGGACATGATTTTTACTTCCCCACATGCGAATCTTACTATCTAATGCTCAATCATCTTTATTACTTTATTGTATGGATGGAAAATTTCTGCGTTTGATTTGCTGCTCCAGAATAAGTATAGTGTTCGGTGGGACATCCCAATAGACGACTATGTTCGGACCAATCCAACTATTATTACCGATCGTTACCCCAGGCATGAAAAGCGTCCCAACGCCGGTCATAACATTATCCCCCATGATCACACCGATTTTTTCCCTCCCAGTATCCACAGGCTCGCCTTTAATCCGCATTCTAATGGTTTTTTTATCAAAACGTAGATTTGCCGATATAGATCCAGCCCCTATATTGCATCCTTCGCCAATAATGCTGTCGCCAATGTATGAGAGATGCCCAATATGCACGTGATCCATTATTATGCTATTCTTAATTTCACAAGCGTTTCCAATTCTAACTTTTCTACCAATGCTGGTATATGGGCGTAAGTAGCAGTTCGGACCGATATCACTTCCATCACCTATGTAAACCGGGCCCTCAATGTAGGAGCCGGAGCGAAGTAGGGCGCCATAACCCACATAAACCTGACCCTTAATATGCGCCCCCTCCTCAACAACCCCCAGTATGCTCCGCTTAACCATCTTAAGAACACGAATATTAGCATCTAGGAGATCCCAAGGCCTTCCAATATCAAGCCAGTCGCCTCCAGATATCTTCGCAACAGCTACGCTTTCACCATCCCTGAGGGCCAGACGGATCGACTCAGTTATTTCCAGCTCTCCTCTCTCAGAGGGGCTTGTGCGCCTTATTAAGTTAAAAATCTCAGGGGAGAACACGTATATGCCAGCATTAATCCAGTTGCCTAATGCAGCCTCAGGGGGCGGTTTCTCCAAGATATCCATGAGCCGCCCGCAATCCATTCTTAGGACACCATACTGCTCCGGGTTCTCAACCTGAACGGCGGCTAAAGTTGCTGTAGGCTTAGCCTTCTCATGAACTTCAAGAACGGGTTTTATGGCGTTAACTGACAGGAGGAGGTCGCCGTTGACGGCTAAAAAGTCTTCGCCGTCGACATGATTCTCCGAAGCAGCTATAGCGTCAGCTGTCCCTAAAACTTTTTCTTGCAGAACATAATTAATCTTAACATTGAACCGTTCCCCACTTCCAAAATGCTCCCTAATCACTTCATTCTTATAGTTGACAACGATCAGAATCTCCTCTATTCCCACCTCTTTAAGCGTACCTACGAGATGCTCCAGAACCGGTTTCCCGCCTAGGGGTATCATGTGCTTCGGGCGGGTAAAGGTTAATGGTCTAAGTCTTTGCCCCTCACCAGCAGCTAACACTACGGCTTTCATTGAGATTACCGTTATCAAAATAAAGATGGCATGGAAATTGAATAAAAGATTTATGAATGCAATGCATAGAATATTTCATTTGTTTCCGGAAATCTTAGAAGTTAGATTTGCAATTGTGAATCCAAACTCTCTACATAGCTCTTTGTCTTCCTCGCTTTCTGGAGCCCCAACTATCGCTAAGCCATAATGCTTATCCTCAGGATTACCCTTAACTATTATGCCATGAATAAGCAGCGCCTGCAATATCGACAATAGGGTTGTCTCGGCTCCGGTTGCTGTTCCACCGGAGGTTGTGAATGCGGCGCCAACCTTCCCCTCAAGTTTACCATGTATTTTAACGCTTTCATCTATCAGAGCCTTTATTTTTGCACTCATGCCGCCGTAATATGTTGGTGAACCAACAATTATGCCATCAGCCCTTAAGAGATCATCCAGAGCAACATCATCAACCTTTTTAACTGCGCAGTCCACGCCTTTAACCCTTCTGATGCCCTCGGCAACCAGCAGAGCTGCTTTTTCAGTGTTTCCAGTTTTTGAATCATAAACTACAAGCACCATCACCATAATAACAATCCCTCCATTCAACAACCATCCATCTATAAGTATTGAATATTTATTGTTTTAATATATTGCACGCGCAAATAAATGCGTTTTCCACATTCACCTTCAACAAGATCCAATTAAATTTAATAATTTCAGAAATAAAAAAATAATCAAAAACAATATGTGGATTGGAGGGTGGAAACCTTAAGAAAGATAATTCTTGACACGGATATTGGTACAGACGTGGATGACGCCCTAGCCCTCACCTTAGCCATGAAATCTAGGCAGGACGTTGATTTGCAGGCAGTAACGACCGTTCATGGAAATGTCGAATTAAGGTCCAGGATAGCTCTAAAACTTTTGAGGCTTGCAGGTTTAAAGAATATCCCGGTTGCTAGGGGAATAGAGCGCCCGCTGCTTATGGACAGACCGATCTTGGGATGGGGAGGCCACGAGGGGAGGGGCTTCCTAACATCTAAGGATGAAGCTTTAAATCCATGTGAGCAACACGCTGTTGACCTAATAATTTCGGAGGTGATGCGCATGAAAGGCGAACTCACATTGGTCTGCGTGGGGCCTTTAACAAATTTGGCGGCAGCGATCATTAAGGAGCCAAGGATAATAGATAATGTTAAGGGGGTTGTCATCATGGGCGGGGCCATAAGGCTTTTCAACGGCTTAAATCTCCCATACAGAGAACACAATATCTTGTGCGATCCAGAGGCGGCAAAAATAGTCTTCAGCTCAGGCATGCCAATAACAATGGTTCCGCTTGATGTTACATTTAAAGTTTACATTGAGAGAGAAGATCTGGAGAGAATACGCGCAGTCGGAACCCCTCTGACAGATGCTGTAGCATCCATGATTGAAGATTACCTAAAGATCGTTAAAAGAAACTACACATGGCTTCACGATCCGCTTGCCTTAGCAACTCTGATAGATGAGAGCCTAGTGAAAACAATGAACATGAAGATACTTGTTGAAACTAGGGGTGAGTACACAACAGGGCTGACTTTGGCGTTGCCTGCTAAGCAGAATGATAAGCAAGGACAAGTGAAAGTTTGCGTTGATGTTGATGCCAATAGTTTCAGAAAATTATTCATGGAGAGAATATGTGCAAGATAATGTTGCCGCGTCTCCGCTTCTTCAGCCCTCAGGCACAGATCAAGATTCCCGGCTGTAATACGGCTTCCTCACGTACTTAAATGCTTCCGTAGCAGCTATTATCGCCTGTCCAACCGCTGTACCAATCTGCTTTATGGGACACGCAGTCACATCGCCTGCGCCGTAAACGCCCTTAACATTAGTTCTTTGAAGCGCATCAACAATAATATAGCCTCCTTCATCAACCATTATCCCGGCTTTCTTAGCGAATTCGCTGTTTGGAACCTCACCGACAGATATAAAGACCCCATCAACGCTCAGCTCCCTTTCATCGCCGGTCTCCCTGTTAAATAGAATGACGCTTCTAACCCTCGAGTCGCCTTCAATGCGCCTAACCTCGGTATTCCATAGAATTTCAATCCCCCTCACAGCGAGATCCTTAACATAGATTTCATCAGCTCTCAACCGATCCCTCCGATGCGCTAGGTAAACCTTCGACGCTAGATTCGCCAGATAAATGGCTGAGATGGCGGCCGTATTTCCGCCGCCGACAACGAGAACCCTTAAGCCCTTAAAGAAGGCCCCATCACATAAAGCACAATAGCTTACGCCTATCCCCTCAAACTCCTCTTCCCCTGGAACACCTAGCTTTTTATGCCTGGAGCCTGATGCTATTATAATTGACTCAGCCATATAGTTTGCCGAACTAGTTTCAATAATCTTACATTCATTGTCCAATCTCAGCCTCTCAACCCCCTCAAACTCATGCACCTCAGCGCCGAACCTCCTGCATTGATCCAGCATTCTCCTCGCGAGATCTTCTCCGCTGACGCCCTTAGGGAAGCCCGGATAGTTCTCCACCCAGGGTATAATTACAAGCGTGCCACCAGCCTGCTTCTCATCTAAAATGAGGGTTTTAAGCCCGCTTCTAGCGCCATAAATACCCGCTGTTAAGCCAGCTGCGCCCGCCCCAACAATTATTAAATCCCATTTCTCCATAGATCATTCCTCCCCAAATTAATTGAATATACATCCGTAAAACTATTATTGCAAGTTAGAATATGCACTATTGTATAAGCCCTAAAGGGATCATACCTATGGAAAAAGGTAAGACAGGGTTTGAGTTTCTGGAGCATATGGCGGACGCCTACATAGCTGCTTACGGCAGGGATCTTAATGAAGCATTCGAGAACTCCGCCTTAGCAATGTTTGAGACTATGACGAGCACGTCTGATGTGAAGCATGTTATTGAGGAAGAAGTTGAAGTTGAGGGTGAAGATGAAAAATCCTTACTCTACAATTGGCTTGAAGAACTCCTAGTAAGGTTTGAGGTTGAAAACATGCTGTACTCAAAATTCAAAATATTGGAGATGGAAAGAAAAAGATGCGGCGGATTTAAACTTAAGGCTAAAATCTACGGCGAACCATTCGATCCGGAGAGGCATAAGCAAAAAGTCGGGATAAAAGCAGTAACCTACCATCGCATGGAGATTGAGGAAAAGCCTGAGGGGGCTATTGTGAAATTCATACTTGACCTATGAAAAAGTTCACACGTTAATATACTTCTACATATTAGCAAACCTTAAAATACGCTGGAGCAAAAACCCTTTAGCTGTGACGGCTAACATGAGCCTTGAGGAAGCCAAGGAAATAATTAAAGACATTAGAAGTATCGGCCAAACATATAGGGAAGCCTTTAACGCGATAAGTAATGTTTCCAGCGTAATTAAGCCCGTGAAACGCTTATTTAATGATGAAAAGAGCAGCTTGGGATCAAGGCTAATTACTGCAGGTGTGGCTCTAATAGTGTTCCCAGAGCCAATCGCATCAGATATTATGGGTACAACATTAATAGCGGCTGGAACATTACTAAAGTGGATTAGAGAGCCGAATGTGGCGGACATATATAGGGAACTTAGGAAAATAAATAGGAGCTTAGGGAGCTTCAATAGAGAGATTTTCTAACCCCTCTATGATGAATTGAACAGCTATGGCCGCTATTAGGAGCGCCATAACCCTGGCGATCACTATTGAGCCGCTTCTTCCAAGCACCCTATAAATTGGCTCAATAAACCTCAGCGTCAACCAGACTATTATAAACACAAGCACCACGGATATTATGGTGGTTAAAATCCCGCATGTTTCAAGGGTAATTATTGTGGTCGTTATAGCTCCTGGACCCGCAAGCAGCGGAACTGCTATTGGAACAACGCCTATACTTTCCGGCGATCTGGATTTTTCTTCCCATCCACCTATTACTAGAATCCTCACAGCAATTATAAGCAAGAGAATCCCGCCGGCTATCATAAAACTCTGCAGAGTTATCCCAAAAAAGCTCAGTATCTCTCTTCCAGCAAGAGCAAATGCCAAAAGCAGGATGAACCCCGTAATAGTAGCTGTGTGAAATATTCTTCTTCTGGAATCGCCGCTGATTCCCTCAGTCAAGCCTATAAATATCGGTATATTGCCAAAGGGATCAACAATTATGAATAGAGATATGAAGCTCTTAGTTAAATCAGGAAGCATGCTCAGCAAATTTTCCATCATATGAAAACCTTTAGCATCCTCAATATTTTAGCTTAACTAGAGCGGACATGAAGATGGGGAGAAAAATATATATTATTGTGAATGAACATTGAATGAAAATATATAAAAGAATGTATGGAGGAATAAGACCTCCGCCTAAACCTCAAATCCACCATTCAAAGTAGAGATGCTGAAAATAAATTTAAAATAAATTTTGGAGGTGCATAATTGTCCGAGAAAGACGAGGAAATAAGGTCAATTGATGAAATCAATGAGAAAATAAAGCGTGGAGATGCCGTTGTACTAACAGCTGAAGAAATGATTAATCTTGTGGAGAGCAGCGGTCTCGAGGTTGCCGCCAAAGAGGTTGATGTCGTCACGTCCGGAACCTTTGGAGCAATGTGCAGCTCCGGCGTATTCTTGAATTTCGGGCATTCTGATCCGCCGATAAAGATGACGAGATGCTGGCTAAATGATGTTCCGGTATATAAGGGGCTTGCTGCTGTGGACGGTTATTTGGGAGCAGCCTCAATAAGTGAAACTAAGGGTTTTGAATATGGCGGCGGACACGTCATAGAGGATCTGGTTTCCGGCAGAGAGATTGATTTAAGGGCTGAATCTTACGGAACCGACTGCTACCCTAGGCGGCATATTGAGACAGTAATAACTATTGACGATTTAAACCAGGCCACGCTTGTCAACCCGAGAAACTGCTATCAAAAATATGACGCTGCCGCAAATAGCTCCGATAGGGTTCTGTACACTTATATGGGCACGCTGCTGCCGAACTATGGGAACATAACCTTTTCAGGCGCTGGGCAACTAAATCCTCTATGTAAAGACCCTAACTATGAAACCATTGGTTTCGGAACCAAAATCTTTCTAGGCGGCGGGATAGGCTACATAATCGGTGAAGGAACGCAGCATAATCCCACATCAGGTTTCGGCACCCTCATGGTTAAGGGAGACCTAAAGCAGATGAACAGTCGGTATCTACGCGGTGCATCCTTCCACAGGTATGGAACAACCCTGTATGTTGGGATAGGCATACCGATACCCATCATAAATATGAGGGTTGCCGGGACAGCGGCGCTAAAAGACGATGAAATATATGTCGACATACGGGATTACGGCGCAGCGGTCAGACCCGACCTAAGGCCTGTGATAAAAAGGGTTTCATATGCTGAGCTCAGATCTGGGAAGGTTACAATTGGCGATAGGGATATCCCATCATCATCACTATCAAGCTATAAGATGGCAAGAGAAATAGCTGAAACCCTTAAAAAATGGATTCTGGAGGGAACGTTCTTCCTAACAAGGCCCATAGAACCCCTTCCAAAGCATGGGAAACCTAAGCCATTAAAGGTAAAGGGCAGGGAACTGCGGGCTGGCGACATAATGAGCAGAAATGTCATAACTGCTAAGCCAAGCGATGACATCAAGGAAGTTGCTTTAAAACTTGTCGAAAAGGGCATAGATCACTTGCCGGTCGTCGATGAGGAAGGCAAACTTGCTGGAATAGTTACCTCGTGGGATCTGGCTAGGGCTATAGCCCAGGATAAAAGGAGACTGGAGGAAATAATGACTAGGAGGGTTATTGTCGCCTTCGAGAATGAGTCCATAGATGTCGTTGTGCGTAGAATGGCGCAGCATAATATATCCGGCGTCCCAGTTGTGGACAGAATGAACAATGTTATCGGCATATTAACGACGGACGACATTTCAAGAAAAATCGTCGGGGGGAGAACCGCTTTATGAGGGTTAAGCTCATATACTCACATAGCGTTGTCGAGAAGCCCATCCTATCCAGCATCGTTCTCAAAACTGGCATACCGATCAATATTCTTGAGGCTAGAATAAACGCTCAGAAAGGCGAAATTATAGTTTCAATACCAGCAAGCGGAGAAAAACTTGAAGAAATACTGAACCTCTTTAGAGAGTCAGGAGTACAAGTTCAGGAATTCATCGAGACCCTAAGAATAGACTGGGAGAAATGCGTGGCATGCGGCGCCTGCATATCGCCCTGTCCAACAAGAGCCCTAAGATTTAGGGAAGATTGGACGCTTGAGTTCATCGAGGAAAAATGCGTGGCATGCGGAATATGTGTAGCAGCATGCCCGGTTAAAGCGATAAACATGCCGTGAAGATGATGATGGCAAAAAAGAAGATTGGGGATATGGCGATTTACGAGTATGGATTCATCCTTGGAAACTCAAAGGTGCATATAAAATGCGATAAGAAAGACGCCATATTAGCGTCTGCTGAGGAGATGAAGCGGCACATAAAGGACCTTTCAGACTACATTAAAAAGAACCCGCAAATCCTCTACGCCCTAGAACCCTTAGAGGTCGAGCCGGAGGCCCCGCAAATCATCAGAAAGATGGCTTACGCCTCAAAGATGGCGAACGTGGGCCCTATGGCCTCTGTTGCAGGTGCCATCGCCGATTTCGGTTTAGAAGCCCTGCTTAGAATGGGCTCAAACATCGCAATAGTTGAGGATGGAGGTGAAATCTCAGCGTCCACCACGGAAGATATCCCAATATCGATCATAACAAGCGAGAGAAAACTATCTGGAAAAATCGGCCTTCTAATAACCAATGACGACTCACCTATAGGCATAGCCACAAGTACGGGTAAAACCGATCGGGTCGTAAGTTTCGGAGAAGCTGATTCAGTAACCGTTGTTGCTGAGAATGCAGCAACGGCGGATGCAGCTGCAACATCAATATGCAATGCAATAGTAGGCTTAAACGCCGCTCGATCGATCCTTAAAGGGCTGGAGCGGGCAAAAAACATAAGAGGCGTTAGGGGCGCAATAATAATTCGAAACGGGCAGGTTGGCCTAGTAGGCAAATTGCCGAAAATAATTAGAATAAGAGATTGAAAAGGTGAGAAACCCTCTAATGCTACAAAATCTTTTAGTGCACCAAATAACAAAGTATACTGTTGGGCCCGTGGCCTAGCCAGGACAGGGCGCAGCGGGCATAATATAGCATAATTTCACCGCGTAAGCCTTCGGAACCAAAAAATCAGATTGAAGAAAGCCTGAAGTCGAGGGTTCAACTCCCTCCGGGCCCGCCACTTTTGCGTTCGGAATAATCCATTTAGGCCTTTCTATGTTCTCTTTTGGAAGGTTACATCTAGGGCTGTTTATTCTTTGACATGTAGAGACCTCAACATATAGTGTAGCCGCCATCCACCACTAAGTCATGTCCAGTTATATAATTCGCGGCGTCAGAGGCCAGAAATATTACGGCTCCAACAATGTCTACGGGTTCAGCGAACCTTCCTAAAGGTATTAGCGCCTTCCAATAGTTTGCGTATTCAGGCCGTGAATTTAGCAGTTTATTAACTAGCGGCGTTAACGTATATCCTGGGCTAACACTGTTAACATTTATATTATATTTTGCCCATTCGACAGCAAGGCTTTTAGTTAACATAATTACACCTGCCTTTGAAGCGTTATAGTGGGCTTGAGGCTGAGGCCTATTCACGGCTCTGCCAGACATCGAAGCTATGTTTATGATTTTACCATATCTCCTCTTCATCATGCACCGTCCAACAGCTTGGCACATAAGGGCAACACCCTTCAAGTTGACATTTATCATCCTATCCCATTCCCTCTCATCCATCTCTTCAAACGGGACCCACTGCCCAATGCCGTGGCAATTCACTAATATATCAACATGGCCGAAGCTTTCAACAGCGATATTAACGGCATCCTCAACCTGCTTGCGGTCGCACACATCCACAGGTATGGCTAAAACCTTAACTGGAAAACTCTCTTCCAAAGTCTCTTTAAGGTTCTCTATGCCCTTAATATTCAAATCGAATAATGCAACATCAGCGCCGAACTCGGCGAGGCCGTAGGCTATAGCGCCGCCAATGCCCCCGCCAGCACCCGTAATGATGGCCTTCTTCCCATTCAGCATAAACATCTCTTTTACAAACCTAAAGCCGCCAAAACCCAACATTATCACCAAAAATTTAAGAAAGCATCTTTAAAAATAAGATTTGCGAAGAATGAGAAACTGAAACCTTCAAAACCAATAAATTTTTTAAGCGGATCCTTAAATAGTGTTTCAGCACCCAATGCTTCCTCCAGATTTCTCTTGTAAAATTTAAATAGTCTGAAAAGCCTCATGAAGAGGCATACCCCAAACATTTATAGGGTTTAGTTTCAAATATTGAAACGATTAATATTGAAGCCCAGCGATTACACAACATCCGACATAATTAAACTCGCCGAGAACGCCCTTAGAATAGGCAATTATGAGGATGCATCGCGCTTCTTACGATACCTTATGATGCATTTCGGGGCAATTAACGATGAGTCTAACAAGAGGGTTTTCGCCATAAAAACTGGAGAATGCTGCATGCTGGCAGCCGAGAAGGCTAGAGGCTCCCCAAGGGCAATCATATTATCCGTCAGGGCTGCGGAGGCTTTTCAAGAAGGCGGAGACATGGAGATGGCAAGTTTAAGCAGATCAAGGATATGGGAACATTACGCAGCAATCAATGAGGGAGAGCCTAGAAGAGACAGCGAACTCATTCACGCACTTAAAGTCTTCGGCGACTATCTTGTGAGCAGCGGCGACTTGGAGAAGGCCGCGATCATATATTCGCATGCAGCCAAAAATGCTTCAGAAAGCGGTAGAACTCTTCTTGCAGGGGGGCTCTGCAGAGATGCGGGAGATTGCTA
Organism: uncultured archaeon; assembly: GCA_938091805.1. Classification (GTDB taxonomy): domain Archaea; phylum Thermoproteota; class Bathyarchaeia; order Bathyarchaeales; family DTEX01; genus DTEX01. Next base: position 20,844 of record CALKGV010000081.1, read on the forward strand.
CCGAAAAATAGGCAACCTAGAATATGCCGTAGATTACTATACTAAGGCCGCAGATGCGTATCTGCGTTGCCGAGAATACTTTGAAGCCGCGTGGAGCTACTGCAAAGTCAGCCTCACATTTATATGCCTAGGAAAGATGAGGGATGCTTTACAAGCTGCTGAAAAAGCTGAGTCAGCATGCTACTGGGGCGAGATAGGGATTTTTCTGAAGGATCTGAGCCGCATCTGCAAGTTGCTCAGTCAAGGCTCCCTAGGCGAAGCCGAGGAAAGCTGGAATAAAATAAAGGCAAAGTTTAGTGGTGAATACGCTCGATTAGTCGAGTTCTCTTTTCAAGCTGCAAGAAAAAATCAATTAGGTGAAAACGATTTGCGCTAAATATTCTCTACTCCATAATTTTCCATCAGCATTAGAAAAAGTCAAATATTAGATGCCGTTCATCCATTATGGTGCGGCCATTATGTGGAAGAAAAGCATCTGGGTGTTCATAGTCCTTGCTTTAGTTTTAGGGATTTGGTATTACCTATTCGGGGGCGAAACGATTCTCGAGGAGCTAACGCATGGCCGCGCTGCAAGGTTCATTTACGCCGTTCTCGTATCAGCCGGCCTTACGATCATCTACATTCTGACATCGCTGATAATCCGATCAGCCATGTTAAAGGCTGGAGCAAAAGAGGGCGAAGTAACCATGATCATTGGGGTTGTAAAGGCGGCACTTATTTTAATCGGCATAATCGCCATCCTAAGCGATTGGTTTTCGCTTGGAGCGCTTGGAACACTCTTTGCAGCTTTCGGAGGAATGTTCCTAGGATGGTCGCTGCAGGGACCTGTGAGCGGATTAGCTGGGTGGCTTCTCATATCGATCATCCGCCCGTTCAGCGTCGGCGATAGAGTTCAGCTACCCTCATACGGCTTAGTCGGCGATGTAATAGCTGTTTCGCCTCTTTACACCGTGCTTAATCAGGTAGGCGGAAGCGTTGGAAGCGAAGAGCCGGCGAACAGAACCATATTGATACCTAACGCCCTGCTATTCAGCACGCTGATCATAAATTACACGCCAAAAGAGCAGGAGAGACTAATTGAGCTCTTCCGGAAGAGATTTGAGAAGGGCGAGGGAACATCTGGACCAGCATACATACTTGACGAGTTCGTTCTGAGGATAACTTTTGATTCAGACTGGGACGAGGCTGAAAGAATACTTCTTAACGCGGCTAGGGAAGTTACCGCTGACATTATCAAAGCAACTGGGCAGGAACCCTACATTCGCGCGGATGTATCAGACTGGTATGGGGTTTTCATGAGGTTAAGATTCATGACCTTGGCTACTGAGAGGCCGAGAATAATGTATGAGCTCACGAAGAGAATAATTAAGGCTGTAAAGGCAAGCGATAAGGTTGACATAGCCATACCATACGTTTACTCGCTTAAGAGGCCATTTCCAGTTGGGGGCAAACTTGAGGAGCCGGACATAAAAATCTTTGATAACGAATCGGATGTAGGCAAAACTTCCAGTGCGCCCTCATCCGATTCTACGCCTAGTAAGGAAAATAAAGGCCGCCAAGCATATGATAGTTAAGACCGTAGCGAGTATAATTAGCAGAAGCGAATACTGGCCGGAACCAAGAATTATTGGAATAGGACCAATTAGAAAGATAAAGCTGAGAGAATCCTTTAGCCCCGTAAGTAGGGCGGCTAAAAATAAAATTATCATCCCGATGAACATTAGCATGAAGCCTATAATGAACAATTTTATGAATGAAGATTGAAGAACCCCCCTCCTCTCAGTCTCCGCACCTAATCTGGCAGATACCTCGGTTTTTCCGTAGCATTCAAGACATAGCCATGTATATGGTTCTATACAACGCTCACATACGGCTTTGCCGCATTCCTGACAGATATATCTTGCATTTCTCTTACCGCATAGTTCACACATCTTAACGCTCAATTTTCCATCCCCTTAAATCTTTAGCGGGGCAATAATGCTTGACTTAAAATAAGCATGAACACAAGCGCCACCAAAATCAATATGATTGAAAGAACCAGCAGAATCTTCACTGACTCTCTATCAGTCCCAAAAATTATCGGAATCGGACCAATCATAATCAATCCGCCTCCACCAACTTTTCCGTGAGCCCGCACGCCTGACAAAAGCATCATCATAGCTGCGATAAATGTTAATATAAAACCTAAAATAATCAATATTAAGCCTAACAGCGCGAGAGATGGAAACCCGGCCATATCATTCCCACCAACAACTAACTAATATAAACTTACTCAAATAATTTTTCCACGAAATCGCTTAGCCTCAACCATTCTAAAGGCACCAACTCGCTATTTAAGATTAAGGCGGACAAGGGGGAAATCATCTTTCCCACTTACTATTTTGAAGTTATTTTTTAAATAGAAGTTTAATGGTCCGGAGGGATTGTTTTCAGAGCTAATTCTCGCAAAGGTTTCAATGGCCATAAATCCCTTTTCTTTTAATTCCTCTATCAAGTTTTTAAGCATAAGGGTTCCAAAGCCCTTTCTCCTCTGATTTCCATCCAGGATGTAAAGACACGCTATGAACGCAGCGTCCTCATTCGGCGGACCCGAAGCATATTCTCTTACGCGTGGAAAATATACTGCCGGAGCATACTGCATAAATCCTATCGCAGCATCATCGAGGCAGGCTACTTTAACGCAGCTTCCAAACTCTCTCAGCACCCTCTTAAGCCAGCGCATCTTTTCCTCCTCTCCGCTCTCCATAAGCAAGGAGGAATCGGATTCTCCCAACGTTTGCCAATAAAGGCAGCGTCTGCACGGGTTTGGAACACTTAAAAAGGTGCCCTCATCAATTTTCACGATCCTAAACAATGCTTCACCCTCTTGCCGCAATATCCTTTTTGCATGCACAGGAAGAAGATAGGTAAGCTTTAATATTATTGTTTGCTTTTGTAATTCGTTAGTGCCTGAAATGATGCTTGAAGAAATCATCCGGAAGATTCTTTCAGCTAAACCTGAATTGACATATGAAGAAGTTTTAAAGATGATTGAGTTAAAAGAGAAGAAAGCCAGAGGCTTCTTAACCCGCGAGAGCGCTGCTTTATCCTTAGCTGTTGAACTTGGGGTTGCCGCGGGAGAAACCTCCTTTAGGCGTGAGATGCAGATTAAAGACCTAGTTTCCGGCTTAAATGATGTGACCATTACAGGTCGTGTGATAAATGTCTCTCAAATTAAAAAGTTCATACGTCAAAATGGGGGCGAGGGTGCCAAAAGAAGCATTCATATAGCCGACAGAACAGGGATTGCTAAGGTAATCCTATGGGATGAAAAGGCCCTAGTCTCGGAGCCAGGGCGCATATTGGACAGACTGGTTAGACTGCGTCACGCTTCAGTGAAACGTAGAGCCGGTGGAAAATTAGAGTTAAATGTCGGATCTAAAGGTGAAATGGAAATAGATCCGGAAGACTTGAGAGAGGAGGACTATCCGCCTCTAATATCCTTCACGGAGAAAGCAGGTAAAATCGCTGGCAACGAGAGAAATGTCAGCATCATCGGAATCGTGAAACAAGCCTATCCGATAATTACATTTAGAAGGGAGGATGGTTGCGAAGGGAAGGTTAGACGTGTGAAAATTAAAAATCACACAGGCGAAGTCACCCTGGTACTCTGGGATGAGAACGCCGACGCCATTTCAGAAGATCAAATTGGGAGACATGTGGCGGTTTTAGCGGTGGACGCTAGAAAGCGATTTGATGAACGGGTGGAACTTCACACAAAAAATAAGACAGTAATAGTCCTCTTAACAAAGAGGCCTTCAGGCTTCGAAATGGAAGAATAATAAAAAATCTCTAGTCTCAATTGGTAAAAATATTTTCAAAAAAATAAAAAATAAAAATGGATTCTTCGCCGTCTACTCTTTCTTCGCCAGCGAGATTTCTATCGTTGAAACATTAGTTTTCGGCCGGTCTGGACTCGACATCTCCTGGGTGCCTATCTCAATTTTCTCTATGTTAAGGTCCTTGAGAAAGGCGCGGCGTAGGAGCTCAACAACATCCACGGCTCTGCTTATGGATCTACCTCTAGCCTTGACTACAACTCTCTTAGCGCCAGAGTTAAATGCTGTTAGACAAGCAACCACATAGTTCATAACGGGCTTTTTTCCGACCATCACCTGACTTTCTTCAGCCATAGAGGATTTCTACTCCTTTACTGTTTATTCTTTCATGTTCTTATTTTAAGAACTTTGATATAATACTTTCCCTTTTTGCTGTTTCACTGCATTAGCAAACAGATTACGATCAGAAATAACCTGAAATGCAAAGAGAAAACAGCATACGCAATTACGTAATATACCCTTTATAACAGCATAGATAGAACTATAAACGCGAAACCTAGAAAAACGAAGATTGATGAACTTAACCTAGCTTTCTTCGCGACTCTATCGGTTAATAAACTAAGCTCGCTGATCTGCTTTTCCCCCACAACTTTTACCTTCGGAATAAGCACCTTGCGCCATACCACTATAACCTCATCCATGCTCCTCATAGCCTCCAAGGCAGCCCGTCTCGTATACTCGATTATCTTATCATGATCTACAACCTCGCCTACTGGATGGTAACCCCTATCTGCTAACACAATAGCGTTAACTATATGCGTGTCGGTTGTGAAAACCTCGCCGCAATCTATGCCTACTCCCCTTAAATCTGAAAGTATCTTACCGCGGAGATTGGAAACCATATTATTACCATCTATGGTTACATATGCGGTTATTTCCCCGCCAACCTCAACCAAAATTACGGTTATACCTCCAGGGCCCATCCCATCCTTAAGACCCAGATCTTCAGGAACAAATTTTCCAGCGCCAACCCTCACAGCACCCATTTTACTCCTTAGGCGCGCAGCTTCTTTTAGCGCAGATACAGCTGCCTCCCCAATCAACAGCGTAGCCTTCTCCAAATCGAAGGGGCCATTAATGCTGTTATGGGCATCAACAACGATTGCCCATGGAAAACCCATTTTCTCCGCCTCCCGCATTATGATGTCATTTAGTTCCAAGGGCAGATCCTCCATTGTTTCAGGGGCCAAGGTTAAAGTTAAAAGCACGCATCCCCCGAAAACCTGACAGCCAACCTTCGCCCCATTTCTTTCAATCATAAGAAAAGAGGATGCATTATCGGAGAAGCCGCTGGCTTCCTCCATTAATGCTTTGCTTAAACTCTCCAGCACTTTTCTATTTTGCTCTTGCGAAGCTAGATCGAGCTCATGACCTGAAATCCCATGCGGAACAGAAACTACACATTCCGCTTCTTTCTCCAACAGTTTCTGTATTAATTCTGGAAGCGGACTGCTGCCTATGTTTTTAAAGGGGCCTGGATGTAGATTTGGAACCACAAGGATGGCCTTTAACTTATTGTCATGTTTGCCCCTGAACATTAGTAATGAAATATTTATATCGCGTTCTTCACCGATCTGCTCCAATATCTCTTCAAAAGGTTGCCCGAAGCTTTCAGCCCAATCAGCAAGGAAGGCCCTAAAAAGCTTAAGTGAAGGAATACCAAAGGTTTTCATTCCAATACTATCTAAGCTCTTTCTGAAGAGCCAGACGCCTAGCATGGAAAAAGCCAAGGCTAAAAGAGGGTAAAACGCGTAATGCACACGGAGATTTCCCATTTGAACAAGAGCTACTAGGGTGAATAATGCTGAAGGCTGAAGAAAACCTGAGAGGAATTTTTTCAAAGGATCGGAGAATGATATTGTGAATATGACTAGAAACCGTAATATTAGATCTGCGAAGAAACCTAAAGAAGCAGCTTTGATAAATAGGTCTACGCTGGAAAAGTAGAGTAGGAGCGCATGAGCTATTAGAATAAAGATAAAGAAAAACATGTTAGATAAGAAGGATAGAAACAGGCATCTTCTAAGATTTAAAATTACATCTTTCCTTAGCAGCAATCCAGTTGAGAGGTATTCCATGAGTAGACTTACCGCGAAATAAAATAATCCAAGGGAGAAGCTGCCGATGAACCATGGTGCGGAAGGGTTCAGCGGGGCATTACCAGCGAAGCCTAAAAGTAGGGCTCCGGCAAACAGACAAATAATTGTCCCCCTATAGGAGGGAAGCTTGAATAGGGAAGAGTAATGTTTAACCGCTAAATCAATGTTGCTCCTGAAGGAACTTCTCATGAAACAAATTGTTAAGCCCATTGAACGTTAATTTTTTGTTACTGGAATATTTAAAGCTGATACCCTTACCTGTGAACTACCATCCTACCTTGTAGGATTGTTTCTCCGCTTTAGCAGAGTTAAGGGCTGGTTCACATGCAGCCCGTCTAAGGCATGTAGCCCAAAGACCTCTCAAACTTTTTAGCTATGTTTATGGCTCCGTTTAGGTCAGCGTTGTATTCTCCGCAGCGTTTTGCCTTTACCATTAACTCTTCGCCTATTCAAAAAGTTTCCAGAACTAAGAAAAGAAACTGTAAAGGCAAACTTTGGAGCACAAGCTACTACGCGGGCACAGCAGGACACGTCTCAGCGGAAACCATAGCAAATACATTGGAGAACATAAAATGCAATTCATCCACCCTTCAAAGAAAGGTGGTCTTCTTGCTGAGTCTTTATAAAGGATGACCGATATGCTAGCACTATTAAAAAAATTTGACACCTTTATGTTTTTTCCATGAAGGCTTTCCGGGGAATTTCAAAAGGGGTAAGAGAAAGTATAGCCAAAGGAAAACAATACAAGCTTTATTTTAGAGGCAAAAAACGCCTTTGGAGCTGCGAAAGGCTCTTATTCTTAAACGCTTAAATTCTATTCGAAAAGACATGTCAGAGAAATCTCCGCCCATAACGATATTTCACATGCTTGAAAGGCATGTGGGAAAAAGAATACATGTTGTGATGGACGTTTCCTACGGATTTGAGGGAACACTGACTGCTGTTACGATCGAACCTCCAGGTATATGGCTCTCCGAAGCTGTGGCAACGGTTCTCAGATCAACGATAGCTCAGCCTATACCGCAAGTGGTAAGTAGAGAAGAACGAAGTGAAATATTCATAAACCTTAATCACGTTCAGAGAATAGAGATTTTACATGAAGAGACTCGCAGAATGCGCCAGCCATAGCTTATATTGATGCAAACTGGATTATTATACAGATTGTAAGAAAAGCTAAGGTTAATATTATCAGCGTTCTAGGCTTAATCTTTACTCCTAAACTTTCCTCTTCAAAAAATCTTAGTAGTCCAGCGCTAGTAGCCGGCGCCGGCGCAGCTCTTTGCCTACGCCTTTCTCTTCGACTGCTCAAGATTAATGCACCAAATTGTAGAAAATGTTTTCTAACTAATTAACTTTTGCTCTCAGAATTCCGGTTTCTCCTTACCCTGCTTTCTGTCAAGGCATGATTTGATGAAACCGTAATACTCCGGATCAGGCCTTCCAGGTCTGCTCTTGAACTCACCATGGAACTGCGACGCGAAGAAGAAGAACTTGTCAGGTAACTCTAGGATTTCCATACGCCTACCATCAGGGCTTTTTCCCGAGAAAACTAGCCCATGCTTCTGAAAGGTATCTATGTATTCAGGATTAACTTCGTATCTATGCCTATGCCTCTCGTAAATCTCCGCTGCGCCATAAAGTTTATGGGCTAATGTGCCTTCCTTCACGACTATTTTATGAGCGCCTAGACGCATCGTGGCACCTTTATATGTCATCCAATGCTGCTCAGGCATTAAATCAATCACCGGATGCTGCGTGTTTTCATCTATCTCCGTGCTGTTTGCGCCATCCAATCCACAGATGTTTCTTGCAAACTCAACAACTGCCAACTGAAAACCGTAACATATCCCTAGAAATGGAATATTATGCTCCCTTGCAAACTGAATTGCCATAATCTTTCCCAAACTGCCCCGTGGCCCAAAGCCGTAGGGAATAAATATGCCATCGTAATTTTTCAGATCACCAATTTTTTTCGGATTCTCCTCAAACGTTTCAGCCTCAATATAATCTATCAAAACCTGAGCGCCACATGCCGCGCCAGCATGCCTTAACGCCTCATTCATGCTGACGTAGCTATCTGCTAAGCCTGCGTATTTTCCAACGAGCGCTATCCTCACGGTGTGTTTGCAATTTTCAATAGATTCAATGAATTTTTTCCACCTTTCCATCTCATCAACGTTAAGGTAATTGAATGTTAAACCTAAACGTCTGCATATGTAGTCGCCCATCCCCTGCTCTTCCAGAATTAATGGCACTTTATATATAGTTGACACGTTGTAGGAGCAGAAGACAGCATCTTTATGTATGGTTCCGAAAAGCGATATTTTATCAAGAACATCTCTACTTATCATCTTTGCACACCTAGCAACTATTATGTCTGGCTGGATACCTATTCGGCGCAGCTCATTCACGCTATGCTGCAGAGGCTTTGTTTTCATCTCCGATGTTACATCAAGTATAGGCACTAAGGCCACATGTATATAGAGCGTGTTTTCGTAGCCCTCTTCAAGACGCATTTGCCGAATTGCTTCCAGAAAAGGCAAACCCTCTATGTCGCCTACTGTTCCTCCGCATTCTGTTAGAACAATATCAGCTCCAGATTTTTCAGCAACTGAGCGTATTCTAAATTTGATTTCATCAGTTACATGCGGAATTATTTGCACGCATTTTCCAAGAAAATCTCCTCTCCTCTCCTTTTCAATAACAGCCTGATACACCTGCCCCGTTGTAATATTGTTCTCCTTAGATAGGTTAATGTCGAGAAATCTTTCGTACCAGCCTAGATCTAAATCTGTTTCGCCACCATCATTGGTGACAAATACTTCACCATGAACATATGGATTCATTGTTCCAGCATCAACGTTTACATAGGGATCCATCTTAATCGCCGTAACCGAGAAGCCCCTAAACTGGAGCATTTTACCCACAGAAGACGTAACGATACCTTTACCAACGGAGCTTAATACTCCACCTGTGACAAATATGTATTTGACCATGCCGCTTCTCATCTCACAAACAAAACAATAATTAAAAATTAACCTATTTAAAACTATTAATAATGCTGAAATTAAATGGAAATAGTAGCGAAAAGTTTTTCTTTAAAGATATCGTTTACCCTATAGATTAATGTTAAAAAGGAGAGTTTAAACCATGAGAGTTGGTGTTCTAACAGGTGGTGGAGACGCCCCTGGACTAAACGCTGCAATAAGGGCTATAGTGAAAAAATGTGAGAAATATGGCTTCGAGGTTCTAGGCGTTAGGCGGGGCTGGGCCGGCATGTTGGAAGGTGATGCCGTACCATTAAATTACGAGAATATTAAGGATATAATTTCTAAGGGTGGAACAATAATTAAGACTTCTAGGACCAATCCGCTGAAGCAACCGGATGGAATAGCCAAGATATCTGAAAACTTTAAGAATCTAGGACTCGACGCTTTAATAGCGATTGGTGGGGATGACACATTAAGCGTTGCCAAAGCTCTCAGCGACGCAGGATTAAAAGTTATTGGAATTCCGAAAACAATAGATTATGATGTACCAGGAACAGAGTTCACAATAGGCTTCGATACGGCAATAAATGAAGCCATGCATCAAATAGAGAACATTAAGGCCACGGCGGACGCTCATGAAAGAGTGTTCGTAGTTGAGATTATGGGCAGACATGCCGGATGGATAGCCTTATACTCCGGGCTTGCTGCTGGAGCGGATCTGATTTTAATTCCTGAAGAGCCATTCAGCATAGAAGATGTGGCAAACTTTGTGAGTAGAAAAATTGAAAGCGGACAGAAAGCCATAGTTATCGTTATAGCAGAGGGCGCACTAATTAAAGGCTATAAGGGACCGGTAACAAAAGACATGAAGGTTGACCAATTTGGCCACGTATACCTAGGCGGCATAGGCGATTTCTTAGCTAAGGAGATTGAGAAGGCGATAGGGGTTGAAACAAGATCCGTTACACCGGCTCATACAATAAGGGGCGGATCACCGACAGCTTTAGATAGATTGATATCCACAAGATATGGACTAGCGGCAGTTGATCTGGTCAAGGAAGGAAAATTCGGCATGATGGTTGCCTTAAAGGCTGGCAATATCGTTGCTGTTCCGCTATCCGAGGCTACTGGCAAAACTAAGCAGGTTGATTCACAATTATATGAGGAAGCTAAAATATTCTTCGAGTGATTCTTAGATCTCCAGGATTTTTCATCTCGTGATTATTTTATTTTAGATCCTGATGCTTAAGCCCTGATCCTCAAGGAAATTATTCAGCTCGTCCCTGTATGGCAGAGCTGTGATTGCACCATGCTTCGTAACTACTAAAGCTCCAACAGCATTAGCCACCGTGACGCATTTTTCTAAATCCCAACCTTTCAGCAACCCAACCAGTAAACCAGCGTTCCATCCATCCCCAGCCCCAGTTGTATCTACAGCCTTAACCTTAAAGGCGGGTATGTAAATACGTTTTCCATCCTTAGTTTTCACAAGAGAACCTTTTTCACCCATCTTCATCCCAACAACTTCAACCCCATGTTTCAGGGCCTTATCAGCAGCCTCATCTGGATTCCGGGTACCAAACATGAACTCCGATTCTTCGCGTGAAAATGTTGCTATATCTGATAACCTAAGAACTTTTCTATATATCCTTCTTATTGCATTCTCAGATCTCCAAACATCAAGCCTCAAAGTTGGGTCAAATGATACTTTAACTCCTTCCCTCCTAGCATGGATTATAGCTGAGAATATAGCCCTCCTAGATGGATTTCCAGAAAGGGCGAAGCCTGAAACATGAAGGATCCTTGAGGAAGAAATATATCCGTAATCGATATCTTCCGAAGATAAGGTGTCAACCGAAGTTCCCCTAACCCAGGGTGATCTATAAAATATGAATGTGCGTTCTCCGGTTTCAGGCTCGTTGGCCACAAAAGCCAAGGTTGTTCTCACATTCTTTTTAATCTTCACTCTCGAAACATCAACGCCATTATTTTTCAGCTCACTCAATAAAAACTGACCGAAGGGATCATCACCAACAACAGTTATGGCCCCAGCGGCGGATCCTAGTCTAGCAACTCCAACAAGAGTGTTCATCGGCGCGCCGCCAAAGCATTTTTTAAAAGTTAAAGCTTCAATGTAGGAGACGGGTTCCGTGGAGACAAAGTCTACCAGAACTTCTCCTATACCTACAATTTCAGGATTCATTCCAATCACGCCAACTATTTCTTCCTCCCTAACCTTTCAATGCCATTCATGTATGGTCTTAAAACTTCCGGTATTATGACTGATCCATCCTTCTGCTGGTAATGCTCCAAAATAGCTATCATCGTTCGACTGGTCGCTAAAGCCGTGCTGTTCAATGTATGCACAAAACCTTTAGGCGGCTTCCCAGTTCCCTCTCGATATTTTATGTTCAATCTTCTCGCTTGATAATCTGTACAGTTTGAGTTTGAACCTATCTCCCTAAATTTCCCATCCACCATCCAAACTTCCGTATCGTATTTTTTGGCTGCGATAGAGCCTATATCACCAGTGCAGACATTAACCACCCGATAGTGTAATCCAAGCATTTGGTACATTTGCTCGCAATTCCATTGGAGCTCCTCATGAATCTCCCAGGATTGATTCGGCAAGCAGAAAACAAATTGCTCAACCTTGTTAAATTGATGCATTCTGAAGAAGCCCTTAGTATATTTGCCATGAGTTCCAACTTCCCGCCTAAAGTTGGTGCTTATCCCAACAAACTTCAGCGGCAGATCTTTCTTGTCGAGAACCTCATTCATATACATTGCTGCTATAGGATGCTCGCTTGTGGCAATGAGATATATATCCTCATTCTCAATCTTATACATGACGGACTCGAAATCTGCGATGTCAACGCAGCCCTCATAAGGCTTTCTGCGAAGCATGAAAGGAGGCTCAATCAATATATACCCACGTTTTCTAAGAAAGTCTATGGCAAACCTCTCTATCGCAAGATCTAATAGGACAAGCTCCTCCTTCAAATAATAGAAGCCTGACCCTGCAACCTTATTCGCTCTCTCCTCATCAACAAGCCCCAAATCAAGAGCTATCTCTAAATGCCCCTTGGGTTTAAAATCAAACTTTGGCGGTGAACCCCATCGCCTTATTTCAACATTATCGTTCTCATCGCGACCATAAGGAACCGATTCGTGCAACAGGTTTGGTATACGCATGAGAATGCCTATAGATTTTCGCCTATACTCTTCTGTAATATCCTCCATCTCTCTTATTTTATTCTGCAACCTTTCAGCTTCCACTAACATCTGAACCACATCTTCCTCCGTCTTCTTTCTTTGAGCAATTTCAAGGCTTAGTTGATTTCGTTTCTTCCTTAGATTATTTAATTCTGTTTGCATTAACCGCCACTGCCTATCAACCTCTATAAACTCCTCTAGGATTCTAAGTTTTTCCGGATCATTCCTTCTACTGATATTTTCCCTAACAAGATTCGGATTCTCCCTTATCAGCTTAACATCGATCATTCATAGCACCAGCGCCTTTTAAAAACCATGAATTTATTCAAATAGGGATTAATATAAAGATGTAGGTCTCTGCGATGTTGTCAAGTTAAGCCCATTTATTTAAATACTCCTTTATAAATACAGTATCTTAACTTGACAGTATCGTCTCTGCCTCAGGGGCGTGTCCAATAATTACTTAAATTTTGATGTTTCTGAACTGTTTTTCCGGATTAAGCTATCCTTCGCCACCATTTACGATCGGCTGAAGAGGCGGAAATACTCTCCCCTTCACTGTTCCAGCATGGAAAACAATTCTCCACAATAATTATTGGACACGCCCTCTGCCTCAGCAAACCTTTAATATTACTCCACAATTAATTTGGGTTGCAGTGGTGTTGAGAAATGTCGAAAAGCACTAGAGTTAGGGATAAGTGGCGTAGCAAAAAATGGTTCACCGTAGTGACACCGCCATACTTTGGAAGCGTTGAAATAGGAGCTGTACCAGCTGATGACCCGCAGAAGATTATAGGCAGGGTTATTGAGTCAACGCTTTACGATATAACGGAGGACTTCGCCCATCAATACTTGAAGACTTACTTCCAAGTTGTTGGGGTAGATGGCAAAAAGGCTTTAACAATCTTTAAGGGGCATGAATATTCCCGTGATTACCTTAGGAGCCTAGTTAGGAGGAGGACAACACGTGTGGACGGAATATTCGACGTGGTCACGAAAGATAATTACAAGTTAAGAGTTGCCGCATGCGCCTTCACGAATACGAGGATAAAGACATCCCAGGAGACGGAAATACGGGCGATAATGAAGAGAATTATTGAGGAAAAAGCTCAATCACTCAGCTTTGACCAGTTTGTACAAGAAGCCGTATTAGGTAAAATAGCCTCAGACATCTATAATGAAACTAAAAAAATAGCGCCCCTACGTCATGTGGGCATAAGGAAGTCTAAAGTGCTTTCAAAGCCGCAAGTTCAGATCGGAACTGAGAAGACAGAAGGCACCTCCGCCATAATTAATGAGGACGCTGAAGCCTCCTCATCTGAGGAATCGAATGAGGATTTGGAAGACAGCAAGAGCAAGTAATAAACACAAGCGTATAATTCTGTTCTAGGTCGATTTTAAGAATTTTAAGAGAGTCGCGTAAGCCGAATATGAACGCAGAATTCTCCGCATCTTCTTTGAGAAGAAGAGTTGCTAGAGAAGCGGCGCTCCTATTGTATACAATGCAGGAGAAAGAGTTTAAGCAGGCTAAGGAAAGAGCCGCTAAAATTTTAGGCTTAAGAATAATGCCGACTAATCTTGAAGTTGCTGAAGAACTCGACTCAATCGCAGATGAATATGAGGGATTTGAAAGGAAGAAGAGGTTAATTTATATGCGCAGAGAAGCCTTAAAAATAATGAAATCCCTTAGAGAGTTTAATCCGAGACTTATAGGAAGCGTTTGGAGGGGGACCGCGAATAAAAATAGCGACATAGACATAGTTGTTTTCTCCCAAAACAAGGATTCAGTAATGGATTTTCTTCGTAGAAAAGGCTTTAAAATAGCAAGAACAGAGTATACCCCTGCAACAAAAGAGGGTAGTAATGAAGTTTTACATATATTTATAAGCCTTCCATCCGGCGATGAAGCGGAGGTAGTTGTTAAAGACTTAGATGATATACATAGAGAAGAGCGCTGCGAAATTTATGGTGATCAAAAAAGGGGTTTAAGTATAAACCAGTTAAGTAAGGTTCTTAAAAACAACCCATTACAAAGGTTCCTTCCCGAAAAGAGACGAATTTAAGAGAGCGATGCGTCTCCAGCGAAGCAACTGTGAAAATATTCAAAACATTTTAATATATTCTCCAACAGAATATTACTTAATGTGGAGCAGAGAAGAATGGAAATAGGCCGAGATCGGTTTAGGAAGATGTTCCCCAACTTGGCAAAGGAAATTGAGGGAGAGAAAAATAAGGTAACAATATCTTCAGTGAGGCTGGATTCTGAAGAAGGTGAAAGAGCTGCATCTAAAAGATTTGATGGATACAATCCAGACGTAGTTGACTTCCTAAGAAGATGCGATACTGAACAGCAGGCTGAAGAAATAATAGCCTACTTAGAAAGAAGGGGGGAGATAAGCCAACAATATGCCATAGACCTAAGAAAACAGCTAAAAAACAAGGGCGTCAGAAGCTTCGGTCCAAAGAAGGAGGACGCATACTACCTTAGGCAAGCCGGCTTCAAATGAGCTTTTATTAAAGTTATATAGTTCTTATTTATATTCAATAGCCTAGAAGTAGGAGCTGCATCATTAATGCAAAAGTCAAAAATGCTAGCAACATGCTTGCTTGTCGCACTCCAAACTTTAGCCATAATGTTCTCATCTCCAGTTTTTGTAGATGCGGAGAACGGTTTCACTCAGTGTTTACCCGTAACTTTTCCGAAAATACACGTAGAGAGGAAGATAAATCTTATTAGCGGCGGATACTTGATGATTAACGATACATTTCTTTTAACTCCACACAATTTCAGCGACTCAGCAGCTTCCATAACCAGCTACCTCGTGGGGTTACCTAAAAATTACAGTAGTAACCTAATATATTACTCGGCTAAGAGCGATGGGGAAAAATTAGCAGTAATGCCCGTAGAGAAAGCTGATGACTTCTTATGGTTAAATATTTCCTTTCCGAAACCGATCGAATTGGTAGATAATGCAACATACAATTTTACAATCTCATACATGTTTTCCGGCTTGATTACAAGAAAGTCTAACAATCTTTTTCACGTTAATTTCCCATTATATCCGTCTTTAATGAGCAGCGCTGACCACTGCAACGTAACAGTGATGCTTCCTGTCGCAGCCTCCTCATACCCAAGAGATATTTTATCAAATAAAACTGAGACCCCTACGGTGCTCTATAATTTCACGAGCCCGCTAGCATCTCACGCGAATATTTCCTCATGGGTTGAGTTTTCAACCTCTACCTTTGAATTGTTTGAACTTAAGGAAATTAGGAGAGAGATAATGATTGATCAATGGGGCAAAATTACTGTAATAGACTTCTATCAGCTAACAAGCATGGTGAATGTTTATAGAATCACATTTATTTTGCCTAAAGGTGCAAGCGACATTTCCATCTACGATGCTTATGGCAAGTATGAGCAAAGCCAAATATTTGTAAATAGGGGAAACTATACGGAGGTGGATCTAACTACCAGAGATCTTCTAAGAGAAAGTGGCAATGTGAAGTTAGCGATATCATACACATTGCCACTTTGGGAGTACATTACTAAGAGAAGCTGGCAAGATTACACTTTAAATATGAACATAACGAAGCCGAATGTGGGAATCATAAGCAAACCAAAAACATGGATTATTAAAAAGATTAAAGTTTCAGTATCACTACCTGAAGGAGCGACCCCTCAAGGGGAAATTGAAAAGGAATGGTTAAACGTAACAAATCTTCAAAATCTAGATTTCAGCCTAAAATACCAGTATAATGTTCTTTGGGCAGCCTTCAAACCAACTTTATGGGCTGGATTAGCTATGGGTTTGGCCACTTTAATCTTTTCACTCATTAAATTAATGGGAAAAACTGAGGCGCATGCTGTAACCGCTGTTTCTTCAGAAACCATAAGGAAGTTTATTGAATTGCTTGAAGAGAGAAATCGCATAATGTCTGAAATAGAAAACCTAGATCAACAATCCAGAAGAAGGAAAATATCTAGACGCCACTATAGGCTGCAAAGGAGAACCCTTGAGGAACGCCTATCCATTATTCAAAGGGATTTCTCCAACATAAAAAGAGAGATGGAATCCTTCGGGGCCAGATATGCCGACATGATGAGACGGTTTGAAACCGCCAGCTTTGACATTGAAACTATGAATAGAAACACAGCCGATGTTGAATCCAAATATCAACGTGGCGAAATATCTGCTGAAGCCCGCAAAAAACTGCTCAATGAATACGGGCGGAAGAAGGAAAATGCGGAAAGCATAATCGATGAAATCCTCTTAAGACTTAAGGAAGAGCTTAGGTGAGCCTCTCCACGGCTGAAGCCGGAAGCTTCCAGCGTTCAGCAGCGGCTTTACGCCTTCACCTTCAGCCTCATCTGCTCCAAGATTATTCAGAAGTTTTCTCGTTTAGCCTTTTCAACAATGTCTTTGCCGACCCTATGCATTAGCTGCTCCGTTCGGCTCTCTCCCTTTCGCGGTATTTAGCTTGAAGCATCTGAGACTTTCTACGGTCGCCCCAGAACTCCCTCTGAATCTTCCTAAGCTTCTCAAAATATGCATGGTGTATTCTCGGCAGGTTGCTTAAATCGTATTTGAACAATTCTCCTTTGCTGGTTGCGCGCGAGACTTCTCTCGTTTGCGTCTATCCCCATGTACCTCCTAGGCTCGATCACCTCGGCGGTCTTTGAGAAGGCGCATCAGGAACCAAAATCCAAAAAGATTTTATATTAAATAATATTAACTTTTAGAAATTAAGAGGCGACTTAGATATGGTGAAAATAGAGATTGATCTTGAGAAATGCACAGGATGTGGAACATGCGTTGATGTCTGTCCTTCAGGAGTATACGAACTTAGAGATGGAAAATCCGTTGCTGTTAATGTTGATGCTTGTCTTCTCTGCAGGGCATGTGAAATGCAGTGTCCAAATAGCGCAATAAAAGTTATCGAGTAATTAATGCATCATAGCGACCAATAGCGCGATTGAATCCTCTTAACAATTTCAACCACTTTTTCCGCTTCTTTTTGAGATTTTAGGTTTATAGGTGGACGTCGATCCTTCACCTTAAAATATGCACCGGCCATTTTAGCTATGCATGCCGGAACAATTTTTTTAAGGAAACCAAGATTATATCCACCCTCAAGAATCGCAGCTAATCTGCCATCGCATATTTTGTGAGCTAAATCTAACAAGATATGAAATATTTTCGGATATAAGTATGCAGATAACGAAAGATATGCAACAGGGTCCCTGTAGTAGCCGTCGAAGCCGGCTGAAATCAGCATAAATTGCGGTTTATACTGGCTAATTACGGGCAGAACAATAGTTTTTAGAGCCATTAAATATGCTGCGTCTCCGGTCCTGTATGGAAGGGGAATGTTAACTGTGTACCCTAGCCCTTCATCAACGCCCACTTCACCTATAAATCCTGTTCTCGGAAATTCGGTCGGATCCTCATGAATACTTATAAATAGCACATTATTTGTGTCGTAGAAGATCTCCTGAGTTCCATTTCCATGATGGGCATCAATATCAAAGATTAAAACTCTCTTTAAACCCATCTTCTCGTTAAGGTATTTGGCAGCCAGGGCAACGTTATTGAATATGCAGAATCCAAGCGAAAAGTTTGGTCCAGCATGATGCCCCGGAGGCCTAACAATGGCGAAGGCATTGTCAAATTTTTTGTCCATGACTTTCTGAACTGCCCTTATCGCTCCGCCAGCTGCTAACATTGCAACATTAAAGCTTTCTTTGGAAACGGGAGTTTCATCGTCAATTAGGCCCCCTCCAGAATCGCAGATGAATCTTATTTTCCCTACATATTCTGGAATGTGGATTAACAGCAGGTCCTCTAGGCTTATAGATCTCGGTTCAATAAGCATGCATTCTTTATCCCTGAGCAATCCGCTTCTCTCAATTCCCATAATTATTGCAGTTAGGCGCTGAGGGTTCTCCGGATGCCCCTTTCCAGTTTTATGCTCAAGATATTTATGTGAGTATATTACCGCCGTCCTCATCTGATCTGCTTCACCCCCTCAAACAATTGGTTAATAAGTCCCCGCGTGTCCAACCCCATTCTTTTACCCAATTTTCTAAGCGCTTTACTGACGCCGGTCCCATACTGGATGGCCTTCTTAGGTCTGAGGCATGCTTCAGGCGGCAGACCAATATTCTCAGCAAGCTTCCTAAGTATCCTCTTTCTTAAAGTATCGTTTTCCGATTCAATTTTTAATGTGGCAGGCAGGCTTAATACAAAAGACATAAGATCATAGTCTGCATAGGGAAATCTTACTTCAACATTATGGAAGGAGCATAATTTCTCATCTTGCTCCAAACTGGTTTCACATAGGCTAAGCGCATCACGATGAAGGAGACCCTCAATTTTTCCTTCAAGTTTTCCGTAATCCCTAAGATATTTATGGTAACCGGCGAATATTTCGTCGCTCCCCTGACCGGACAGCAGGATTCTGTAACCCATTTTTGAGGATACTTCAGCAGTCCAGAATATTGGTATGCCTATAGAAGCCCTCAGCGCATCGGCGCTTTCAATTAACCATAAGACCTTGCGTAAATCTCTTTCAACGCGATCTAGAGAATACGCTTCAGCCCTGAAGGGCAAACCGATACTTTCAGCCATCTTTTCAGCATATTCTAGTTCCTTCGAGCCCTCTAACCCCACGCATATTAAAAGCGCTTCTACCTTGATCTTCTTCGCCAAAGCGGCGATTATGCTGCTGTCCAGCCCGCCTGAAAACGCTATGGAAACCTCTTTCACGTCAGCGGTTCTCATCCTTACTGAGTTCAAAAGTAAATCATGCAGCCTTTTGATAACATCCTTCTCTTCCAAGGACCCTGCTATTCTTCTTTCTATGGTTTTAACTGGAACTAACCTCACATCTCCGCCGCAAATCTTGGCTAAATTGCCTGGTGGAAAAGATTTTATGCAGTCCTCTTCAATTCCGATTGACCATAATGCCTTCCGTTCTGAAGCTAACGCATAAACATGTTCGTCCTCGCCGAAGTATAACGGGACGGGGCCAACCGGATCCCGTCCAACGATTAATTTTCCGCCTTTCTTAAGGATAATAAAGATGAAAGAGCCGTTCAGCATATTGATTAAATTTCTGGCTGCTTTCCAAGAATCGCCTCCAGATTTCTCTATTAAATCCGACACTTTACTTTTCTCACTAGGAGTGAAAGTTCTTCCCTCAAAGAGGACCTTAAGGTCGCTAATTTCCATAAGTTGAGGGGCATCACCTGGAAGTATCTGCTTAAAATTGCAGCCCAGAACCACATTTGATTTCATGCCTGCAGAGTTTATCTCCATCTCTTCAAGAGATTTCGTAATAATAATTTTTTCACCATCAGATAACCCATAAGCCTCCGCGCCCCTATGCCTAAGGACGTTGAGCATTTTAACGGCTTTCGAAACAACATTTTCGTCTCGCTTAGATAATATGGCAATTGCAGCGCCCATGATTTGACCATGCCCCACATCATAAATTACCCATCCATCAGATTAATATTCTTGAACCTAAATTCTATGATTAGGTGCAATCCGCCCGGGACATGGTTTGCTGGAGGTGAACCCTTGCCAATTCTACCCATAGACACAGGGCGTTATGGAACCCCCGAAATGCTGGCGATCTTTGAGGAGGAGAATTACGTTCAGAAGATGCTTGATGTGGAGGCAGCTCTCGCTTGGGCCCAAAGCGAGGTTGGCGAAATACCGAGGGAGGACGCTGAAAGAATAATGCAAATGGCCACAATTAAACATGTCAAAATCAGCCGCGTGAAGGAGATTGAAAGGAAGATAAAGCATGATGTTATGGCGCTTGTCAAGGCGCTTGCTGAAGTTTGCGGATTAAGCGGCGCATATGTGCATTTAGGCGCAACAAGCTACGATATTGTAGACACCGCTAAGGCTCTGCAGATTAAAGATGCTTTAGATATAATCGCCCGCCGACTGGATGATCTGGAACTTATACTGCTCAAGTTGGCTGACCGCTACAAAAATACAATAATGATGGGGAGAACCCACGGTCAGCACGCTCTGCCCATAACTTTTGGATTGAAGATGGCGGTTTGGATGCGGGAAGTCTCAAGGCATATCCAAAGACTTAGAGAATGTAGAAAACGCATTTTGGTGGGCAAAATGAGCGGAGCGGTTGGTACACAAGCCGGTTTAGGACCAAACGCCATAAAGATTCAAAATCTCGTAATGGAAAGGCTAGGGTTACAAGCGCCCGAAGTTTCAACCCAGATAGTTCAACGGGACAGGCATGCGGAGCTCATATGCTTGTTGGCCATTATAGCGTCTTCACTTGATAAATTTGCAACCGAGATAAGGGAGCTGCAAAGGACTGAGATAGCTGAGGTTTTCGAACCGTTTGAAAAGCAGATGCAGGTTGGAAGCTCAACAATGCCTCACAAGCGTAACCCGGAAATATGCGAGAGAGTATGCGGATTAGCTAAGGTCTTGAGGGGACTCGTTGTATCAGCATTGGAGAATGTACCTACGTGGCATGAGAGAGACTTAACTCAATCATCCTCAGAAAGGTTCATTATACCGGAAGCTTGCATCCTAGTCGACTATATGTTAAGTTTAATGATTCACGTTCTCTCAAACCTGGAAGTCGACGAGGAAAGAATGAGAAAGAACATTGATATAACCGCTGGTAGAGCCATGTCTGAGGCTGTTATGCTAGCCCTAGTGAGAAAGGGTATAAGTAGGCAGGATGCTCATGAAATTCTACGTCGGCTAACAATAAAAAGCATTTCTGAAAATAAACCCTTCAGAGATATTCTGCTAGAGGATGAAGCCATCAAGAAAATTCTAGCTGAAAATGAGATTGATGAGGCTTTGAAACCAGAAAATTATTTAGGTACAGCAGTTAAGCAGGTTGAGATGGCAATAGATGAGACTATTAAGGAGAGGCTTCAAAGAGGCTTGCAAAATTGATTGAAACATATGTTGGCACATCTGGCTGGATGTACAGCTGGAATAAGGGCGGAAGCCTAGATTGGTACATTAATTATTCCGGTCTAAATGCTGTGGAGTTAAATGCAAGCTTTTATAGGTTTCCTTTTCAAAACGCTATCAAATCATGGAAAACTAAAGGTGGCGGACTCAGATGGTCTATTAAAGTTAACCGGCTGATAACTCACACCTTCAAGTTTAATGAAAGGGCGTTTAGAGCATGGATGAGGTTTAAGGAATTGTTTGAACCTATGGATCATTTAATTGACTTCTACCTATTTCAGCTCCCGCCATCAATAAGCATATCCAGCCAGCCTAAAATAGAGGCCTTTGTGGAGAAAACAGGTTTAAGAGAAAGATTTGCCCTTGAACCGAGAAACATGACCTGGTTTAATGATGGTATCGTTAAATGGGCTTCCAACCTCGGCATAACCATAGTAAGTGTTGACTGCCCGGATTTGCCGCAAACCATCTTCAACTTAAACGGCATAATTTATGAACGCATGCATGGCAGAACAATGTGGTATGGACATTACTACTCAACTGATGAGCTAAAGGACGTTGCTGAGAGAATTGTTAAGATGGAAGCGCATAAAGTCTATGTTTTCTTTAATAATAATCATGCGATGCTTGAAAATTCCAGAGAAATGCTGGACATATTAAGGCGCCTAAGTAAGGGCCCTTAGAATTAGAGAATTCTTGCCTCTAAGTAGTTTTTTCGGGTTTCAACGATTTTAACCTTAATGATCCTTCCTAAGAGGTTATTTTCGCTTTTCACAACAATAGGCTTATAAGCGAAGTTTCTTCCAATCCATGAGTTGCCGCGGCCCTTCTCGTCTATTAGGATTTCTCCCTCCCAACCTAACCATCTAGCGTTTCTTTCAAATAAGATTTTGTTGGTAATCTCAGTTAACATTCGGCTTCTAAACACTATTTTTTTAGCGTCTACTTGCTTCATGCGTTCAGCCGGCGTGTTTGGCCTTGGGAAGAATTTAGATATATTAACTATGTCCGGTTTAATCTCCTCAATAAGTCTCAGCGTTCTTTCAAATGCTTCCTTGCCCTCACTTGGGAAGCCGCAGATAACATCTGTGGCAATAGTTACGTCCGGTATTTCTCTCCTGAAGGAATAGACAATGCTTTTAAACTCCTCAACAGTATACCTCCGATTCATCATTTTTAAAACATCGTTGTCCCCGCTTTGAACTGGTAAATGCAGAAACTTGAAAATCCGCCTATCTTTATAGGCGGATATCAGATCCGGAAGAATTTTTAATGTGTGATCTGGGTTCATCATACCAACCCTTATAAAAAAGTTTCCCTCAATACTACAGCACTCTTTAAGCAAGGCTGCCAAGTTAGTTCCTATATCAAAACCATAGGCTCCATTATCCTGCGATGTTAACCAAATCTCCTTAATGCCCTCTGAAATCGCCCTCTGCAATCTATCAACTATTGAATTGACCGGATATGAAAACAGTGAACCTCTAGCGAACCTAACGCAGCAGAATGCACACGCACCGAGACAGCCTTCTGAGATGGGTATTATCTCAATAACTGGGCTAAGCCTGATGTGGGGTTCCTCAACCTTAACGGGTGGTTTCTCAGAGAAAAAGATTTTATTTCTCTCGCCTCTTTCAGCAGATCTTAATGCCAAAACAATCTTATTAATACTATGCGGGTCTAAAACGGCGGAGAAATTTGGGGCAACTTTAATTATTAATTTAAGGTTTATTTTCGGAAGACAGCCGGTGATAATAAGCGGCTTGTTTAAAGCGCTTAATAGACGTAATCTCTCTAGCATGCGATCTTCAGTTGGCTTCTTGACCCCACATGTATTCACTAAAATAAAGTCGGCATCTTCAGGATTACTGGATATTTTATAACTAGAATTGCTTATGTATGCAAGCATTATTTCGAGATCCGCCTTATTTGCCGCACAACCATAACTCTCCAAATAAACGCTTTTTTCCATGTTACCGCCCATGGAGGCTACAGATTCAACGCCTAAGTTCTCCATAATCTTTAACATCCCTTTGTAACTCAACAAAAACATCGAAATCACTTATATAAGCTTAAACTCGACCATGTAATCCTTAAACTAAAATTTCAAATACTATGATAAGATATTTGAGGAAAATACTCATAACCTTTAGTAAGCGATCAACAACCCTATCCGATAGACTTATAAGTAAATGGCATAAACATGTTTAAATCATATTTTTATATTAATATGCAGCAATTTATTGAATTTACTCACTCATTTTCTTCAAGGTGATCGGATTGAAGCTCATTACAATATATCTTCCAGAACCGTATCTAGAAGCTTTAGATGAGTTGGTGAATAAGCGATATTATCCTCACAGAGCTGAGGCTATAAGGGCGGCAATTCGAGATCTAATTGAAATTGAATTATGGGGACGGAAGCAACATGGCAAAGCTAGCAGATAAAGCATTACAGTATATGTGGAATGAGAACTTGCAGGGCGGTCTGCGGGAGCCAGGGTACTGTCGCATAACCGTTGTTGGTGTTGGCGGTGCAGGAAATAACACTGTAAATAGATTGATGGAGTCAGGCATAATTGGCGCGGAATGCATTGCAATTAATACAGACCTACAGCATTTAAATGCTACGCATGCTCATCAAAAAATCCTGATAGGTGAGAAGCTTACACGGGGACTTGGCTCAGGCGGGGATCCAAATATCGGCAGGGCTGCAATTGAAGAGTCAATAGAAAATGTGGAAAAAGTTCTAACTGATGTTGATGTAGTATTTGTGACAGCTGGAATGGGTGGTGGAACAGGGACAGGTGCGGCGCCAGTTGTGGCTAGACTTGCCCGCGAGAAGGGAGCAATAGTTGTAGGTGTAGTTACGATGCCTTTCAAGATAGAGAGGGGAAGAATAACTTACGCCCTCAAAGGATTAACTGAGATGCGAAGAGAATGTGACACCGTCATAGTAATAGATAACAATAAGTTAATGTGGCTTGTACCACACCTCCCAATAAATGAAGCGTTCAAAGTTGGGGATCAAGTTTTAGCTAATATGATAAAGGGGATCACTGAAGTCATATCTATGCCAAGCCTAATAAACCTAGACTTCGCTGATTTCAGGACAATAATGAGGCGAGGCGGCGTCGCTATAGCAGGAGTGGGCGAGTCAAACGCACCCAATAGAGCTGAAGACGCTGTTCAGAAAGCCTTAAGGATGCCCCTGCTAGACATCGACTATAGCGGCGCAAATGGAGCCTTAATTCATGTTTCAAGCGATGAAAGCCTAACTATTGAGGAGGCAAATAGGGTTGGTGAGATCATAACTCAAATGATGAGCGAAGATGCCCTCGTCATCTGGGGTGCAAGGGTTGACCCAAGTCTGGCCGGGACCCTTAAGGTTACACTGGTTATGACCGGCGTTAAGTCGCCATATTTGCTGAGCGGCTTCGGGTCAAAGGCTGTTGAAGTATATGATTTAGATCCGGAAAAAACCTCGGAGAAACAGTTAAAATCTGATCTTAGCTTGCAGAAAATACCTATTTTGAGCGATTGATCTCTAGCATATGCTAGATTTAGCAGATAAACTCCAAATCTTTTTTATTCTTAATATCAATGGGATTCCTTTACCAAAAGGCACGGTCAACCCCTTTCTTATCGCTTCAATAATATCATCAACGCTCGCTTCATCGTTTTCTATAATCGTATAGGCTGAACCTAAAGTTTCAGGAATATGGGAGTCACTTCCAGCGGTCTGGGGTATGCGGTAGCGGACAGCAAATTTCTTGGACAAATATGTTAATGGAAGAAAAGGGAAAAGGGATGAGTTCACAACTTCTATTGCATCTAGACCCGAATCAATTATTTTTGGATTAAGCTTTACACCATCTTTAAAAAGTGCATAGGGATGGGCAGCTATAGCTATCCCGCCAGCATCATGAATCCTTTCTATCGCTTCCTTAATGCTTAATCCCTTCGGTATGGGCGTTGTAATGTTTACGCCAAGTAAATGCCCGTGCTTCGTAGATGTTTCTATTCCAGGTATTATCAGAAGATCATTATCGCAGCTCTTAAGAATCTTTTCAGCTCCTTCAATGGTGTCATGATCGGTTATAGCCGCTCCATTCAGACCCCTCTTCCTCAGTTGATTAATTAGATCCGTTAGCGTTGTTAAGCCATCTTTAGAGTAGCAGGTATGAACATGCATGTCAATTTTTAATGGCAACTTAATCCTTACCTTTTCATCTAGCTTACTTTGCTTCCAGGGCTTATGGGTTTCTCTGGCTGTATAAAGACGACTTTTTCTCCATCTTGCGCCGCCAGGATCATAACCTCAGATTCTATACCGAATATTCTTCTAGGTTTAAGGTTGGTCACAACCACGATATACCGTCCTTCAAGATCCTCAGTCCTATAGTATTTAGCTATTCCAGCCACAGCGGTCTTTAAATTGCCCCCGCCGACATCAATAGTTAATTTTAGAAGATTTTGCGACTTAGGCACGCTTTCAACCTTGACTATTTTACCTACACGCAAATCTAGCCTAGAGAAATCTTCCATCGATATCTTTTCCGAGCTGGACCTAACCTTTTCAAGATGCTCCTGCAGCTCATCCTCTGAAGCCTCGATTTTGCTGAATAGGGGCTCAGCATTCTTAATCTTATGGCCGGCTTGCAGCGACTTAACAGCATCGTCCCATGAGATTTTTTCAGGCAAATTCAGCAAATCACGGATCTTATTCGCAGTAAACGGAATGAAGGGCTCCAGCAAAATTGAGAGAGCCTTAACTATCTGGGCTGAAACATACAGCGTGTTTGCTGTTACCCTTAAATCTGCTTTAATTGTTTCCCAAGGCTTTTTCTCATTGAAATACCTGTTTCCAATGCGGCTTAATTCAATGGATTCGCGGAGCGCGAGCTGGAGCTGGAAATTACTTAGCGCATCGTTAACGGATTTAACCTTCTCCACAATTGCGTTTAGGACGCTTTTATCCAGATCATCTAGGTCCGTAGGCTTTGGAACTTCGCTATAGAAATAAGTGTTTATGAATTTTAATGTTCTATGGATAAAGTTCCCAAGCGTATCATTCAGGTCTGAATTTACCTTATCAATAAAGATTTTCCATGTGAAGTCCGAATCCTTGGTTTCCGGGCGAATTGAGATTAATGTGTATCTCCAATAGTCAACCGGAAACATTTCAAGGGCTTCATCTATCCACACGCCTATTCTGCGGCTTTTAGAAGACTTCTGCCCAGCGAATATTAGCCACTCGTTTGTGCAAACGTTCCATGGAAGATTATAATCCTCATGAGTTGCCATTAGAAGCGCTGGGAATATTAAAGTGTGAAACGGTATATTGTCTTTACCAATGAAATATAGTGTCTTGGCATCTTTATTAAACCAATAATCTTTCCATTTTTCACTATGGCCGTGCATTTTAAAGTATTCAATAGTTGCCGAAACATAACCTAAAACAGCATCGAACCAGACATAAATGGTTTTGTCCCCAGCATCCTTAAAGGGCGCCGGTATGCCCCACTTATTGTCCCTAGTTATAGGCCTAGGTTTCAAGCCCTCCTTCAGGAGGTTCAAGCTAAAGTTCCGCGCATTGTCTGAAAGCTGCCTATTACCTTCTATATAAGCCAAGAGCTTACCCTCAAACTTAGGCATATCGAAATACCAATGCTTAACCGTTCTCATCGCTGGAGATGCCCCGCAAATCGCACATTTAGGCTCCCCTAGCTTAGCGGGTTCCAAAAGGCGCCCACATTGCTCGCACTGATCGCCGCGAGCGCGCTCATATCCGCAGTAGGGGCATTTTCCCTCAACAAATCTATCAGGTAGAAAGCGCTGACATTTTGGGCAGAATGGCAGTTCATCTTCTCTCGTGAAAATATAGCCGTTCCGTTCTATTTTCAGCATCAAATTCCTTACGAATTCTTTATGAACTGGGCTTTCAGTCCTAGTATAATTATCGAATGATATGCCCCATTTCCTAAATAGCGTGGAAACAATTTCGTGATTTCTATCCGTGAGCTCTTTAGGCGATATATTCTGCCTTATTGCCTCGATTTCTATGGGTGTACCGTGCTCATCTGAGCCGCTTACAAATATGACTTCGTTGCCTTTAAGCCTATAATAGCGGGCGATAACGTCCGCTGATAAAATTGGCAGCAAATTACCTAGATGAGGCACATGATTAATGTATGGCCAAGCGGCCGTAACTAGGACTTTCCTGAGTTTAACGCACCTCCACAGCCAAAAAATAATCGTGAATCTCATACTTAAATACAACGGAAAATTCTGGGAAGGTTAGCCTTTAATTTTCCGGGCTTGTAGAAAAACTTTTGGGTGTGTTTTGGTCTCTTTCATTTGCCATGGTTAAGTATAGCTTTAATGCTGGGTGGCGTGGGAGGGATGCTGCCTACAACAACGCGCTGAGGGCTCTTCTAGGAGTCTTATTCCCCTT
>CALKGV010000082.1 GCA_938091805.1 uncultured archaeon
ATTCCTCTCTAGTCTTTTACGGATCATTGCATAACTCAAAGGTGTACTGTTTGCAATCTGAAACACTAACTCTTCTGGTATGAAGCTTATAAAGACGTTCTTAGTCCTCCTTAAGAATTCCCTTGGAAACTTGAAGTGACACAAAGCCTTAACATTTGAATTAGGAAGTTTGGCATAGTACTCTTCCAATCTATTGGACCTATGCAGTTCAATGATCTTGTTGAAAGCTGTTATAGCCTCTTCCTTACGTAAACCAGTTGTCAATAGGAGCCTTAAATACAACTTCTCGTTTGGTCTAGCTAAACCATATGCCTTCATGAACCAATCAAGAATATCGGAATTGGAAGCCTTCAAAATCCTTAGAAAGCTGTTAACAGCATTGTTGTTGTTTGGAATCTTAACTCCATAGGCTTTAAGCTTCATTCTGAAACCTTCATAGAAGCCTAAGTATTTGGACAATATGATTAGACTCTTGACTACATTGGCCTTAATAGTGTCTGGAAGAGAATCTAATTCCCTAACATTGTCTAGAAGGCTACAGTATTTCCGACTATAGTAAAAGATTGTTGGAATGTAGGACCTAGCATACTTGTAGCTCACATAGTCCAAGAACCTTGACCAATCTATACTTACAGAATTCTGGCCAATGACAACCTTAGAATGGTCAATGTTAACAATGGAAGGCTTAGCAGGCCTGCCCCCTACCAGGCTAGGGCAACCCGGCAATTATCCCCTAACTCTATTTTTAGCATCTAGCGCTTTTTATAATTATATTTATGCACGCTGTTATTTTTATGTTTTGCTGGGCGATTTTCGGGCGCTCTTTCCCAATCTCTTCTGAGTTTTACTTTATTTAAAACTGCGTCATAGACTAAGTAACCATTTCTCTCAAGACCCTTTAATATGTTGTCAAAAAAGTAGCTGTGGAAGACCGGATTTGATAAGTAACTCTTCTTTTCCTATGCTTCGTTCCGGGCCCTCTCCATTCTTAATTATCAACATTAAATATCCTTAAAATATCCTTGTCATTCTGTGTAAGGTTCCTCCATACTGAAGGCACTGCTACATAAATAACCCCTTGCAGGGTATGCGTTGATAGCTCCACTGTGGAGGCTAAAAAGGGGGAGAAATGATAGGATATGATGGCTTCAAGCATAGGAAGGGCTCAAAGATACATGCATGTGTGGATGAATACTCCATGCCCTTAAGCATAGCTTTGGGTGCTGGAAATGAGCATGATTCGAAGCGGATAGATGAGCTATTGGATGGCTTAGGGGAGGCTCCGAAGGAGCTTTACGCTGACTCAGCGTATGATACTGAAGCAATAAGGGGCAGGCTATCGTCAATGAATGTGGAGGCAAATATACCCGTGAACCCAAGGAACGGTAGGAAGCCCATACAATGCGACATCGAAACCTATGGGAAGATGAGGTCTGCAGTTGAGAGGTTCTATGGATGGCTCAAAAGCTTCAGAAGAATAATCGTAAGGTATGGGAGGCTGGCGGCAATATACAAAGCCCTAATAACAATAGCATACATAACAATACACTTAAGATATAGAATTTAGAGATAAGTTCTTAAATAAAGCTTTAATGGTTGTCAAACATGCTAGGCAAAGTTAATTTAGGTTGATGCAGCATTGCGCTGCTCTCTGTGGGCTAACCTAATTATTGAATTTTCGCATCTATAACTATTTGCCACTTAAACGGCGCAACTTCCTTCATGGTTCTTTCCGAAAGCAGCGCCTCAACGCTTCTTCCAGATTTTTCTACAGCCTTAATTAACTCGGTTCTAACGTTCCCTGCGGCATGTGACCCCTCAGCAAATCTATAGTAATGGATTATGCCTCCGGATTTCTTAACGGCTGCGCATGCTGCATCAATGTATTCCACGGATTTCTCCGGCAGATTCATTATGACTCTATCAGCTGAGCCCTTGAGAGTATTCGCTATAATCTCTCTCGCATCCCCTAGAATTGGCGTAACCCTTCCATAAACGCCATTTGCATAAATATTCTTCTCTAAGTATTTTGTGGCATCAGGGTTTATGTCTACGGCGTACACCTTTACATTAGCATGCATCTTTGCAATAAGTATCGAAAATGGCCCTACGCCGGCAAACATATCTATAACCGTCTCGCCCTCTCTAACTTGAGCCGCAACCCTATAATGCTCATAGGAGAGCCTCGGCGAAAAATAGACCTTTCTAGGGTCTAAATAGTATACGCAACCATACTCCTTATGCGCTGTTTCAGTATTCTCCGATCCGGCTATAACTTCATACTCTCTTATGCGGTAAACGCCTCTAATTCCGCTTGACTTGGCGAGCACTGACTTAACACGTTTAAATGTTCGCATAACTGCTTCGCCGATCAGCTGCTTATAGCCTACGAGCTCCTCCGGAATCTCCAGGATGGCTACTTCTCCAATAAAGTCTATTGAGCGGGGGAGGCTTGCCAAAATATGAGGCGGCACTTTATCTTCGAGAAAATCCAGAATGCTCTGCGCGTGTTCTTCGCGTTTAGGGAAACTCTGAATTAGAACCTCGAATTGAGGGATTTCCCCCCTGATTTCGTTAATTTGCTCCTCTGAAAGAGAACCTTTGATCGGTATGAGCAAATCGTCATTAGCCCTCAATATTTTCAGGCTTTTATCCGCGATGGACATTCTTGAGACTAATTTAATTGCCTTTTCACCTAAGTTTTTCGGGACTTTGAGGCAGTAAGCTCTCGCTAGCGCCCGGTTAATTTCCACGCTCATAGAAACGCTATGGAAAACTTTAAACTGGAGATACTTTAACGTTACGTCTCAAAATCTCACCCTGCTCCTCCAGAATTTCATCAACGTTCTTCCTAGTCACAGCCGTTGTCGTCCCAATCATAGTTACACAGGCTGCTCCAGCGGCTTCACCCTCAAGAAGAATATCAACTAGGTCTTCCACGGATAGGTTTGTTATATCGCAATGCTTACGATTTAGCTTCTTAAGGAGCCCGGACATTATTCCAGCGCAGAGGGCGTCGCCGGCGCCTGTTGGATCTACAACAGGCACCTTAAATGCGGGCATCTCAACAGATTTTTCCCGGGTTTCAGCTATTAACCCTTTATCCCCTAGGCTTATAACAACGAGGCTTGCGCCCTTCTCAACAAGGGCTCTTGCAGCCTCACGCGGATCATCTCTCCCAGTTATTTGTTTAGCTTCATAGATATTACAGTGGAATATGTCGGTCCACTTCATCACCGGGATGAGGAAGCCCCATCCACGCCCATAGGGTGTAACCGGATCAATAAAGGTTAAAGAGCCCAAATCCTTAATTTTCAGCAGAATCCCAAGCAGGTGCTCATCAAGTTTACCCGTTAAGCCCACCCCGCCAGCGTAGAATATTTTAGGTTTCTCTTTGCTTACCACTGAAAGAACATGGTCTGGGCTTAAAAACCAGTTCGCCCCCACATCAACATGATATCTCCTATCCTCGCCCTTAACCACCAATATCAAATCCTTAGATGTTGCGACATTCGGCACCCTTTGAAGATGCGTAATTACGCCATGGGCCTTCAGCTGGGCTTCAAGAAAATCACCAAATAAGTCTTCGCCTATGGCGCCTATTGAACTAACGCAGCCTTTTTCTAAACCGAGCTTCCTCAAATCTATTGAAACGTTTCCAGAGTGCCCGCCTAAATGAACCTCTATGCTCCTAGGTGTAAAGATTAGTTCACCGGGGTCAGAGACTTTAGGCAGATCAGCCGCAATAATATCTACAACTAGGATGCCGGCGCATGCCACAAGCATCTTTAATGGCCCCTCCTTAACGTCTATACTAAAGTAGGAAACTTCTGTATAAAAGTTCAGAGAAAATGATGAGCATTCATATAGCATCTAGAACTTCACTATTTTAGGCTCCGCTATAAACGTTAGTTCACCTCTACTGTTCACGGCCGCTAATCCTATGCCCGTCGTATGAAAAACGTTCGCGTCTAGGCGTTCAACTCTGCTTTGCGATGTAACCAACAACGCCATGTCATATCCATGTGAGAGAGCCTCAAGAAACTGTCCGAGCCCCCGCATTAGGTCGTCGCTATCGCTCTTCAGCTCTATTGCGCAGAGCCATGCACCCTCCCTAACTTTACCGTCTATAAGGCAGTTGCCGCATCTAATCCCACCCTTGGGAAAAAGCGGTTGAAAACCCATGGTTTCATAATAACGCTCGACAGCCCTTCTTAGCGTTGAAGCCCTCATTCAGATCATAAATATAATTATTAGGAAGAAGATAAAAACGCTTATGAAAAACTTTCTAGAACAATTAAATGCTCCAGCCTGAACAAAACTGGTGAGGAACAATGCGCCTTAAGAATAACGCTTCCATCCCAATTTCCCTTGAAGATCTGCTGGATAGGAAGTACTGGATTATCGAACGAAACGCATTGATAAGAAGCAAGGTTAAGGTTTATCTTGACCGCTTGACCGATGGGAAGATCGTCATCCGATTGAAGAACGGTAAACATCCATTTAGCGGCTTCTGTGATCCCTCTAAGAAAATGATCGCCATATCTATTAACCCTAAAAACACATATCCTTTAACATGCCGTTTTACAGTCGGCGCCAGAAAATTTCATGCGGCTACAAGTATGATTTTGAAACGGTAACCTTCAATGACGCTAAGGATCTAAAGGTTTATTTTCCTACACAAGTTCAGCCATCTGCTTGATTGCTGCAGAAGTTTGAAAATGAATTTCAAGCAATGCAAGGCGAACAGATTTGCATTTGCCAATTTCAAATGAAAAACTCGCTAAAACTAGAAATATTGATGCGGCCGCCGGGATTCGAACCCGGGATCGCAGGCTTGGAAGGCTTCCACCGTTTTCAGCGTCTGTGTCCTAACCAGACTAGACGACGGCCGCCCTATCTTCTATGACTTTTAGCTTTCTGTAGGTTAATTAATTTTTTGCTGATTTAATCTATGTTTATAGGCGGGATATTTTGAACCTAGGATGAGTTAGGCTTGGGCGCTTCCCCTCTTCCATTAGTATCTGCCCGTAGGCCGCGTTTATGAGACTTATCGCTGGGAAGATGTACTCTGCGTCGCTTATTGGACCATAGAGCACGAAGTCCGCGCTGACCGACACCGGCAGACCATTTGCGATCGCGGAGCAAACTATTGTTAAAATCTTATCCTTCTTATCCTTCAGAGTTCTCCACGAGGCTATGGCATTATGGGCACCGCAGCCTGAGGGATAACCGAAGCGCTCCTTCACTTCATATATGGCTTTACATGCTAATCCAAGCGTAGCAATATCCATAACAACAGTGTCGACAAGTATTTTCTCGATTCCAGCTGATCTCATCTTAGGAATTAGAGCATCTAGAAGATTGATCCTCTCCTTATAGGATATTATGGCTTTAGTACTGTACGTGAGCGCTATAGCCGATTTCAACCCAACTTCTTCAGCCTTCTGATAAATAGAAGCCTTAGTTTCCGGATTTATAGAGTTCAAAATTGTTCTATCAATTATGCCAAGATCCTTTGCCAAATCCATGCCTACAAGAGCCGAGTCCTCTGAAACATAATCTATAAGAATCGGCATCTCGGTGACTTCAGCGGCAAACTCAAGATATTTCCTAGTGTTCTCCGTATTAGAGCATACAACATCAAGCATGGCTGGAAGACCAGTTCTCTCAGAGATCTCCTCAAGATCCGCAATCAATCTCTCAGCGGCTTTACGATCAATGAGACCAAATTTTTCATCTTGTACATTCTTATCTCCCTTATAAAAGATGCTTCCAATCATAACGGTCGGGTTTTCACCTGGCTGCCCACCAACCTTAATGTTCCCTATATTGAAAATCATCTGCTCCTTACTAAATCTAAACATATCAACCACCTATCGCTAAACCCTAAGTTAAAGAGAATTATTTCTTCTTTCATGATGCATTTAACGCTTACGGTATATAAAGTTGGCTCTGTTACTTTAAGCTTATTGTCTCCTTTAGTTGGGTTATGAGTTTCTGGTATTCGGGTTGTTGATGAAGGTTGAAGAGCCTGAGCCAGTTCTTGACATGGTTTAGGTTGCATCCGCTCCTTCTACATGGATAGTTGTCATCGAAGGCTTCAGTTCTGTCCTTAACAGCTTGGATGGCCCTCTCGATTAGGCTCCTATACTCGTCGTTGAGGAGCCTATGCTCCAGGTTTAGAGCCTTGCACGCTTCAGGGCACCATGCTGCCCCGTCTGTGTAGACTGGGTGCCGGCCATAACGCTTGATAATCTGTCTTAGGAAGGCTTCGGCGGTCATGCTGCTCCTGAGCTAGCTGAACCATAGTCCTAGAAATCTGCGCTGATAGGGCTCGTATGCAGCCCAAACCCAGCCTTCCA
>CALKGV010000083.1 GCA_938091805.1 uncultured archaeon
TCCGTCAAGATAGATGGGGCAAGATTAAGACGCAGTATCCAACCGTTAGGTGGTCTGCGGCAAAAAAGAGGTATGCAATGGACGAATTTCCAGTTTTCATGGCATCAACCCCTGATGACTTAAGCGATATATTTATCATAGATGCGAAAACGTGGGTTAGGGAGGGAAAAGAAGAAAGAGAAAGATTTGTTAGAGCAGGAGGTAAGACATACGTATACCGAAAGGGAGGAGAGGAGCCTTTTTGGGCGATAGGTAAAGATAGAGTCCACTGGGGATACGGTGATCTTGAAAAATATATGCTGAAAATTTTAGGTTTACCTTAATTCAACAAGAAAGCCTAGAACTTTAGTTCTGGGATGAATTGTCGATAGATTTAAATATGCCCTAATACTAATGTAGTTTGATGTAGCATGTCTATGCCTATTAGGATAAGAAAGGACACTATTGAAGAGTTGAAGAGGTTAAAGGTGCATCCCAGAGAAACATATGACGACGTCATAAAAAGGTTGATTGAGGCATGGAAAGGACAAATACGTTCACAATAGACGATCATCAAAAGTTGTGGGAGCTTGCCGATAACTGCGCTAGGCTATATAACGAAGTGAACTTTGAACGTAGGCAAGCGTACATACGCTACAAAAGGTTCTCATGGCATCCCAAGCACCTATACGAGAAATATGCTCCAATCATAGGTTCAGCAACGGCACAACAAATCATAAACAAGAATAACGAGGCTTGGAGGAGCTTCCTATCCCTAAAGAGGCTTGAGGCACAGGGGAGGCTTCCACCACACATCGCCAGGGCTTCAATGCCGAGGTACTGGAAGAGGAACGGCGGAAGAGAGCTTAGGATCATCATAAGAAGCGACTGCTACAGGGTTGACGATGAATACCTCTACCTCCCCAAGGGTTTAAGGCTGAGATATAAGGGTGAGCTGAAGTGGCATGGCATGCAGGGCAGACTTGAAATAATCTACGACGACGTGGATGAAGCGTGGAGGGGTTTTATGGCGGTCAAAGTTGGGAAGCCTCCCTTAAGAGGGGGCGATAAACCCCTCTACATAGACTTAGGCGTAATAAACCTTGCAACAATATGGTTTGATGGGTTGAAACAGCCCATAGCCTATTCCGGCAGGGCAGTTCTAGCGGACTGGTGGTACTGGACAAAGCGCATAGCAAGGGAGCAGAGCAGGCTGGCAAAGGTAAACAGGGCTAAAACTTCCAGAAGGCTTAGAAGGCTGTATAGGGTTAGGCAGAGGCGCTTCAGGCATGCTGTAAACGCCATGATAGAAGCCATCGTTGAGGACGCATATGCGCTGGGCATATCAAAGATAGTGCTTGGAAAACTTAAAGGCATAAGAAAGAACAATCACGACAGCAAAGCAAACTCCATAATAAACAACTTCTGGAGCTTCAGCTACATAATTAGAAGGTTTAAAGAGAAGGCGGAGGAATACGGAATAGAGGTCAAAGAAGGGGGCGAATACCGAACGTCAAGCGTATGTCCAAGATGCTGCTCAAAGAACACAGCCGCCAAGGGAAGGCTCTTTAAATGCCTAAGCTGCGGGCTAGAAGCCCACAGGGACTCTGTCGGAGTCCTGAATATAGCTCGCCTCCACGAAGGCGAGGTTAACGGGGCGGTGGCACACCCCTTGCTTCTAAGGTGGAATGGAATGAGGTGGAAGCCTAAAAGGGCAATGAACAACCAACCGATGAAAACCCTAGAAGCAAGAATCTCCCGGCTTCAGCCGTGGAGAGTGTCAACTGTATTTACTTAATTATCTGCTTAAACTTTACGTTTTAGGGAGAAGATTTTCCGTCTTTCTTCAACGATTCTTTTTCTTAATTCTCTAAAGTGAGGTTCTAGTTTTTTCATTTGCGTCTCAAAATAATTGACGGCTTCTCTGCACATGCGTATATCGGTCCGTGCATGCGCTGCTAAGAACGGTATCAGAACTTTGTATGCTTTCTCTCTTAATTCAGGTTCGGTTATCTTTTCGTTTACATGGTTTTTAATGAGTTCATCTATACATTCCTTGAAGTTGTTTAAATCTGCAGTTGCGGGTGCTTCATTCACCTTGGGATTTACTGGCTTATAGAAAGTGAAAATGAAGTCACCAACAAAGGCTCCTACGAATATTGCGTGGAATGTGGTAGTGTAGGCCTTAATTGGCGGTTGATATAACAGTCCTTGAGGGTGCAGAATGAACCCTGCCTGTGTGGCCGCAATCACGAAGCTGGCTACTACATTAAGGTTTCTGCTATTGAAGGTGGCGACGAGGCTTCCTCCCTTTTTAAGAACCCTATAGCACTCCTTAAAAACAAGCATTAATCCATGCTCGTAATCGTTAAGATCCTTTCTTTGGCTTTTATTAATTATTATTTCTTCAGTTTTATCTATAAGTTTATCATGGTTAAGCCACACCATCCAGTAATCGGCTAATTCTCCATAGTTAACATTGCCACCATAGGGTGGATCAGTGATAACCACATCAATGCTTTCATCTTCTATTGGAAGATTCGTTGAGGATTGCGTTAATATTAGACATGTTGCTCTATTGACAAGCAGGTCCTTGAAGGACTCCGCCCTCTTATAATATTTTCCTATATATTTATTAGAATATTTCTTTCCTCTAGCTACGGCAACGCAACGCCTATGGAAGGTATTCCAAACGTTTATCTCCAAAGTTTTTGGGTATATCCAGTAGGCGTGCATCGCCCATCCCTCAACAATGTTTCCTCTAAGGTGGCTTTGCTTACTTGCCCATTTAAGAGAACTACTGAAAGCGAATTTTAGAAATTCCCTCGCTTCCCGATCTTTTACCTCTGAAATTTCTTTATAAATTAGAGATAGGGCCAGCAGATTTCTTTTTGTGAATAGCTGCCAAAAGTATTGATAACCATCATTTATTATGCCGCTGGTTTTGTCACCCCTCGGTATGGCGGCCTTAGGATACCAAAGCTGCCTCTCCGAAACAATCCTCTCAAAGCTTTCTTCTATATTCTTCGCAATTGCGGCATCGTCCCGCGTTGCCTCTTTTATACCTGCCCCACATTTCGGGCAAATATACTTCATTTTCGTCGGCTTATCTCCAGCCCACTCCATCCAATCAAAAATCGCCCTACCGCTGCATAAGGGACACGTTGTTTTATATAGTTCGGAAAATTCAGGCTCCAACCTCTCTTTTATTTTCCCAAATTCCCGCCAAAAGATCTCAATATTTAACGGCCTAACCTCCATTTCGGTAACGTAAGTCGCCAGAGGATTTACATCAACCCCCACAACCTTCCTCCTGAGACGGAGTGACTCAACAACCGTGACCCCGCCGCCGCAAAACGGATCCAACACGGTGTCGCCGGGCTCCGAATAATGATTAATGAGCTCAGCGAATACATTATATGGCCTGCGAGCCCAAAATTTATGCATGGTATATACTGGACTATGAGGTTTTGCTTGCACAACCTTAGAAATAGGCTTTCTCTCACGTTTTACACCTAGATTAAGCAATCGATCAAGAGTCTCCTCCACTTCCATTAACTCCGCAGCTTTCTTATATAATTATTTTATTTTTCCTCGCTTCTAATTAATTTTTCACCCATTTCCTATGACAAAATTAGGCCGGCATTTATATTAAGAAGTATGATATTTTTCGGAATATTTCTTGCCTATGGAAGGTATTCCAAACATTTATCTCCAAAAATTTTTGTCCGAAAGCAAAATTCCGTTAATTCCGCATTAAATCGCTTTCTACTTCTACTTCACAAGATTTTCTCTCATTCCCTTATGGGTTTTTAGAGGCGCCTTCTCTGTTATCTCTATGAGCTTCTCTATTGCTGGTATGCGGCTTTTAACGTCTTCAACGTCGAGTTTAGTCTCATAGAATCCCCAGATATGTAGATAATTCGCTGCATCCCACGCTATCCTAACCTCTACGCCAAGATTTCCAGCGATCTTTCCAACAGCCTTCTCTAGCAATGTTACGGTCCATCTGCCTCTTTCATCCGCAACCTTAGCTTCATCTAGGCTGAACTCTTCAGCAAGGGCTTTTATACACTCCTCAGCAGCCTTATAGAGCTTCTCCGATGATTGTATCGGGTCTCCCCTTTCAAGGAGCTTCACGGCTTCGCTAAATAAGTTCTCTATCAGCCTGATCCTCCCAACCTCAGCCACATTTCCCCCTCCCAATCATTGCCAATCGGCGCTCATTTACCCCTATAATTCTCTCACTTTCTTAATAAATTGTTCAGTTTTGTTAATTATCGCACCGACCTCTTCTTCACCATAGGCTTAGAATATGTCGCATGTGCTTGCCTGCCTCATTTCGAAGGCTCCGCTCAAGTCTCTTCAATACTGGCTCTCCATTAATCCCGCCTTTATTATCTCATTCCCGAGCTTTTCTCTTATTCCCTTATGGGTTTTTGGAGGGCTTTCCCTTAACTGCTAGGATTGCTTGCAAATGCATGGAACATAGCGTAGTAGGCATTGTTTACGGCGGATCTTAGCCTTAAGTGTGCTAGGCATAGTTTCGCATCTTCCAGAAATTCACTTGCTAATTCCAAGCAACCATTTCCACAAAGGTTTTAAAACTATTTTTTTGTTTTCTACCTTAATTTCATCCTCGTAATCCCATGTTATTGGGGGAACAATCAAATCCTCGCATTTTAACTGAGAAGAAGCCTTTATCAAAGATCTTATTTCTCTTCTCTCTATTTCATCTTTTGAAAATGGCTTTGATTATTTCCTCCCTTGAAACTTTAGCTATTTCTTCATCTTCAAAGTTTATGAAAAGATAATCTTCATCGTCAATTTTTTGCTTGTTAACTATTAAATCGTACAGTGAATAAGTTTTCCAGCCCTTCTAGGTCCTATTACGCTTACAATAAAATTTTTCGTTAATGGAAGGGAAATTATGGGTAAACTTTTATTTAAAAATTTCCCCCTATAGTAGAATTTTTTAAAAAAGCCTATTTACAACATTTTTCATAACTATTTCTAACGCATGTTTAGCTGTTTTCTTTAGACTTTTATGCCTTCTGATAAGCATAGCGATAAAGGAGGCATCTATTATGCGTGCTCCGAAGAGTTTCATCGGCAGGGCTAATAATATTTATTTCAAGTTCAAAAGGTATTAATATATTATTCATGGTAGAATTGTAATAAGTGGGATTGAAATGCCAAGTAAAGCCCCCTCTAAGCTAGCAATCGTTCTTCTCGCATCCATATGCCTCTACATAACGATTAACATAAGCCTATTCATCGCACCCGCCTCATCGCAACCATCGAAACTGAAAATACATGTTAGCCCGCCTAAGGTTCCCGCCGACAACAGAGTTTACGAAGCCATATTCGTGCAGCTACAGGACGCAAAGGGCAAGCCGGCGAGGGCAACGGAAGACATAGAAATCCACCTATCGTCCTCAAACA
This sequence comes from uncultured archaeon, assembly GCA_938091805.1. Classification (GTDB taxonomy): domain Archaea; phylum Thermoproteota; class Bathyarchaeia; order Bathyarchaeales; family DTEX01; genus DTEX01. The sequence goes on from CALKGV010000083.1 coordinate 5,425, forward strand.
CATACATAGGGTCAGTTGACCCAGTGATCACAATACGCAAAGGAGAAACATACGCCGCAGCCAAATTCTACTCAACCTACACGCCTGGAACAACAACAATAACGGCGGCAGCCTCAGGGTTCGCAGCAGTCCAGGAACCCATAACAACGGTGGGGCCGATACCCTCAAAGCTCGCGGTTTACGTGCTCCCACCGGCTCTCCCAGCCAACGGAGACGCGTACAACGCAATAATAGTGCAGCTGCAGGATTCAGGCGGTTCACCGGCGAAAGCGCCGATAGGGGACGTAAGGGTGACCCTATCATCCTCTAACAGCATGGTTGGCACAACCGATCCCTCCGTGATCATAAGGGGCGGAGAAACGTATGCCGTGGCCAGATTCCATACAACCTATGCATCCGGAACAACGACAATAACAGCCCAGGCGCAGGGCTACTTTTCAGCGCAAGCTACAGTCAAAACGCAAAATGTCTCCGCTGGGAACGCAACGAAACTTGAGGTTTACGTCGGTCCCCCAAGCGTTCCAGCCGAGGGCATCATATATGAGGCGGTCGCCATCCAACTTCAGGACTCGAAGGGTAACATAGCCAGGGCGGAGAACAACATAATGGTATCACTATCCTCATCGGACATCAGCGTTGGAAGAGTTGACGAGTCAATCATGATAAGCAGGGGGGAAACATACGCTGTGGCGAAGTTCTACTCAACGTTTAAGTCTGGGAAAACCGAGATAACGGCTGCAGCAACAGGCTACATGAGCAGCAAAGAATCCATAACAACGGTTGGGCCGATTCCCTCAAGGCTCGCTGTTTACGTGGCTCCCTCATCGCTGCCAGCTGACGCCCGCTCCTACAAGGCGGTTATAGTGCAGCTCCAGGACGATAAGGGGACACCGGCAAGAGATCCCACAGGGAACGTAAGCGTAAGTTTATTTTCATCAGTCACAGACGTGGGGTACGTGGATCAAACAGTGATCATCTCATACGGTGAAACATACTCCACCGCAGCCTTCCACTCAACGATCACAGCCGGCTCAACAGAGATCACAGCCACCGCAGCTGGCTACGCTTCAGGAAAGACGAAGATGACAACGTACCTCATAGACGAATACAAACTGTATGTTTCAGCCGCAGCGAACCCCGAGTCCATAAAATCTAGGGAGCAATCCACAATAAGAATATACGTTGCAGCCAACAACCTAACCCCTGTTCCAGGCGCGGCTATAAAAATCTCCTCAGACAGCGGCGGAACCTTCTCATCAGTAACAGATGAGAGAAACGGATACTACATGGTTGTCTTCACAGCCCCAACCGTATACTCGAAAACAATATGCACAATCTCAGTGGACGCCTCTAAAACCGGGCTAATAAGCGGATCTGGAAAAATCCAGATAACGGTTGTCCCAGCGGCCCCAACCGGGGTAATCCGCCTATACGTTAAGGATAGAGATGGAAACCCTGTGGCGGAGGCAGAGGTGACCTCTACATCGCAGCCAGGCGGGATCTCATCCCTAAGCAGCACAACCGGCGAAGATGGCTCCGTAACATTCAGGGGTGTCCCATCTGGATCATACAAATTCAAAGCCACAAAAGAAGGATACGAGGAAGGAAGCATAGAAATAACGCTTGAAGCCTACCAGGAAGTGACAGAAACAATATATATCGCTAGAAAACCCTTCTTCGGGCTGGGCACCCTAAACTTCATAATAATAGTCGCCGCGGCAGGCGCAGCCATAGCGGGGATAATGGTATGGCGCGTCAAAGCGAGGACGAGGAAGCAGTGAACCGCCCCGAAGAATTAGGCGAAGTAGGCGAAGTAGGACTGAAGGCCGCCGTGTTCAAAAGCCCTACTGCTAAAAATAAGATGCGCCACCAAAATCTTACTTTTACACAAAACTCCTTGCATCTAAAACTCGGAGATCTTAAAAACCTAAGAAAAATGGAGATCGCGAACACAACGATGAAAGTAATCATAGTTTATGAGTCAAAGTATGGCAACACGAAACGTGCGGCGGAAGCAATAATGGAAAGCCTAAACGAGGCTGGGGGAATCGAGGCTTCAATTAGAGAACTCAAAGAAGTTAACCCCAACGATGTTCAAAACTACGATGCGATCCTAATAGGCTCCCCAAACCACATGGGTGGACCCACAGGGGGCATCAGAAAATTCATCGACAAACTCGGCAAGCTACAATTAGAAGGAAAAGTGTTCGCAGTCTTCGACACATATATGGGGAAAGACTTCGAAAAAGCGGTGAAGAAAATGGAGAAAAAAATAAGCGAGAAAGCCCCAAGGCTGAAAAAGATAGCAGACGGCCTATCAATCAAAGTTCAGGGAATAAAGGGACCAATCGCAGAGGGCGAACTCCAAAAATGCAAAGAATTCGGAAAAAACATAGCAACCCAACTTAAAAAGAGCTGAGTTTAGGCTAAATCGGCTTTTTCATTTTGGCTTTTCCCGCCATCTCTTGCGATAGCTTCAACTCGTATTCCCTGAGAATTTTCACTAATGGATGTTCAACGTTGATCCTGTAAAGCTTAGCTTTCCCTATCTTTCTGGAAACCTTAACTATCCCGTATTCCTCCAGTTCCGGAAAATATTTGTAAAAAGTTTGCTCGCTCATTCCTAAGGCTTCTATAACTAGAGTTCCTGCTCATATGATAGCTAAGTATTAAGCGGTCTGCTCAAGCAGCGTTAAACTAAAATAAACTCTGAGGGCTCCATCCTCTTTATATCGGTTTTATCAAAATGCCGGTCATAGCTAACTATGGCTTCGACGCCCAGCTTTTTAGCTAAGTAGTACTGTAGGGCATCGTCGAAATCGAGCTTAATCTTGTCCATAAGCATTGAGGCCGCCATCTCATCCTCTAAGCTAGTTTCATAGACGCTAAGCCCCACAGAACCCTCCACATTTCTCAAGAAAGCAAGAACCAGTGCGGAATCGTTCAGAGCGGCCTCGATGGCGTGAATGGTGAACTTTGAAACCGCCGCCTCTAGATCCCTGGAGGAAATCTTCTGCAGAAATCTTTCGCAATCCTCAGCCTTTTCCTGCCCAAGAAAAAGCTCAATGAAAATGTTTGCATCTATGAGCAGCAGTTTTAATCAGTCCCCTTCCAAACCCTATGCTGCAACTCCACAGAAGTTGAATCGGACTTGACGCATCCCCTCAAGACGCTCCAATCAACCCTGCTTTGACTAATAAAGCGCTTCATAGCCTCCTCAAGCGCCATCTTCACGGCTCCCTTCTTATAACCGTAGATCTCCATAGCCCTCTTCCTAAACCTCTTAGCTAAAGCCTCCGAAACCTCAGCCTTAATAACTTCGACCATAAGTACAAATGGAAATAAGTCCCTAATAACCTTTCTGCCAAAAAGCTATCTTGGTAAACTATAAGGTTTATTAAAAAAGTTTACCTATTGGTGGTTAGATGAGCGTTGTGAGTGTTAAGGTTAGAAGCGATATTAAGGATAAGATGATGAAATATAGAGATAGGGTTGATTGGTCTCAAGAGATTAGAGAGTTTAATCATGTTATTATTGGTGAAAATATGATTAAAGCTGTACTAAAAGTGAGAGAGAAAGGAGTGCTGATACTGCCGAAGTCCCTAAGGGAGGCTGCCGGTATAAATGAGGGTGAAGTGACTGTTGAGGCTAGGGAAGGGGCAACAAAACTGTTTCTATCTAGCGTAAAGTTTATCAACTTATGTCACTTCGATAACTGTTGATGCCGGGGAAGCTTTACACTACTGGCGAAGTTGCCAGGATATTTGGAGTATCCTATGTTGCTGTTAAGAAGTGGGCTTATTCTGGTAAGATCAAATTCATCAAGACTCCTGGTGGGAAGTATAGGTATCCTGAGAGTGAGATTAAGCGCCTACTGGGTGAGCAAGCTCCTAGGGGCGTGGCGGTGGTTTACGCAAGGGTTAGTTCTGCCGATCAGAAGGAGGATTTGGAGAGGCAAAAACGGAGGCTTCTAGAGTTCGCTAAAAACAAAGGCTATCAGGATATTATTGTGCTGGAAGATGTCGCCTCCGGTTTAAATGAGAATAGGAAGGGTTTGACCAAGCTCCTTGAGCTGACTTCTCAAGGGCAAGTGGAAGCCATCTTCATAACTTACAAGGATAGGCTTACGAGGTTCGGCTTCAAATACCTCGAAACATTCTTTAACTCACACGGATGCAAGATAGAGGTTTTAAACCGCGAAGAGATAAAGGAGCCTCAACAAGAGCTCGTAGAGGATCTTATAGCAGTAGTCACGAGCCTCGCTGGAAGGATCTGCGGAGCGAGAAGCCATAAGAGGCAAAAGGTGGTTGAAGCTGTTAAGCAAGCAGTTAGAGACTGTTAAGCTCACCGCAAGCTTCAATCTTGACTTCAAGCTTGACTTCAAGCTTGACGGTCTAATACCGGACTCTCTATTTCAGACCTATAGGCTGATCCTACAAGAGCTTTTAGATTACGCTCACGCTAAAGAGATAACGAGCCTCAATCGTCTAAAGTCTGATAAGTATCGGATTTAAGAGCCAGGCACCTAAACCTGCCATCTCACTATGTTTACACCGCCTGCCAAATGGCGTGCGCAATCTACAGAAGCTTCAGAAAGCTCAAGAGGAGGAAAAGGGTGAAGGCTGACAAGCCAATCTTCAAAAAGGATGTGATAATGCTCGATGATCACGTATTCAGCATAGATCTCGAAACGTGGGAAGCTTCAATGGCCACGGAAAACGGGAGGATAAAGTTCAAACTATTACATGGAGCATACCATGAGAAATTCAGAGAAATGAAGATTGGGCAGGCGTGGTTGATCAAGAAGAACAACGAATATTACTTGAACGCGGCCTTCAGAAGGGACGTCGAGTTGAAGGCCTTCAACGGCAACGCCTCAGCCGTAGACATCAACGAAAGTAATGTGGCCTTCGGCACCGAAGAGGAAACAGTTGTGCGGAAGACCGGGGAGAGGGCGATAAGGACAGCTTACTTCCTGAAACGCAGAAGGCTCCAGTCCAAGCCTAGGCTCAACGAGAAACCAATAATGGCGAAATACAGAGGAAGGGAGGGGAGAAGGATCAATGCCGCATACCACAGGGTGGCAAATGAGCTCATCAAAGTAGCTGAAAAGCGAGGATGTTCAGCAATAATCCTGGAGAACCTGAAGAACA
>CALKGV010000084.1 GCA_938091805.1 uncultured archaeon
CACAATCTTAAAGATATGGTGAGAAAAAAGGGACTTTGGACGGGCCGGTAGTCTAGCGCGGTTAGGACATCCCTAACTTAGGAACCTAAAGCAGCCCTTACGAGGCTGAGGTCGCCGGTTCAAGTCCGGCCCGGCCCACCACCTCTCGCTGGTTTTTTAAACATAAGGATTTGTTTAAGGGTGCTGCCAGAGGCCTCTAGGGTTGCAGCCGACGTTTATTTCACCCTTTAAGGTCTCAATCCGCTGAATGGCAGATTCGCACTTTAATATTTTAGATTTCAGCCCTCTTGTTTTCAAGCCATTCTTTAATGAATTTTAAGTTTTCCACCGTTTTAGGGATAAACCCCGAGTAGGGTAAGCTACTTCTGTAGCCCTCTTCCACCCCGCTTATAATGTAATTGATGTTTTCTTTAGTTAAATTTTTTATTTGTTCTTTAAGTTTCTCAAAATTCTCTATGGCTTCTCTGGCTTCGCGTGAGAAATATATGTATCGACTTAACTCCTTTATGCATTCATTAATCTTATCCTCAATTTCAGACATAAATTTACACCTTTCAAGCAATAAGGAATATGAATAATTATTAAAAATTTGCGGGCTATTGATTAACTCTTAATCGTGTTTTGTTTTCACCGTTTTTGAGCAAAATCTTTTTAATAAATAAGAATAAATGATTCAGATTGAACAAGGCATAGCATAATATGATATTCGGAGGCTCTTCATGGTTAAAGTTAAGATAGGTGTAATAGGCGCTGGAAGCATCGCGTGGTCTGCAACTTTAGTGCGCGACCTCTCTTTAACAAAAGAGCTGTGGGGCAGCACCATTACACTTATGGACATAAATGAGGAGCGCTTAGACTACATATACATGTTTGCGAAAAGATACTCTTCCGAGGTTAAGGCTGACTTAAAATTTGATAAAACCTTAGACTCATGTGAGGCAGTGAAAGATGCTGATTTCGTAATAAACACGGCTATGGCTGGAGGACATCAATACTATGAGAAGATGAGAGCTATCTCTGAAAAACATGGATACTATAGGGGAATCAACAGCGTAGAATGGAACATGGTTTCAGATTATCATACCATTTGGGGCTATTACCAATTTAAACTGATGATGAAGATAGCGAGAGAGATAGAGGACTTAAGCCCAAACGCGTGGCTGCTCCTACTAGCAAACCCGGTTTTTGAAGGCACAACCCTTCTCTCAAGGGAAACTAAGGTTAACGTGATAGGTCTATGCCATGGGCATCTGGGATACCAAGAAATAGCGGAGGCTTTAGGTTTAAACGTGAAAAAGGTTAACTTTGAAGCGATAGGTTTTAATCACCTAATTTGGTTAACCAAGTTCCTCTATGAAGATAAAGATGCCTATCCGCTTCTGGACGAGTGGATCAAGAAGGAAGCTGAGAAATACTGGAAGAGGTGGCGGAGAAGACAGAAGAACCCCTTTGACATACAAATGTCTCCTGCGGCAATAGACATGTATAAGACGTATGGGCTATTTCCAGTAGGAGACTCGGTGAGGGAGGGTACATGGAAGTATCACTGGAACTTAAGGACCAAAAAGAACTGGTTTGGTCCAACCGGCGGGCCGGACTCGGAAATCGGCTGGAAAATATACTTAGATAATCATGAGAAATGGCTTAACCGGGCTATTGAAGCCATACGCGACACTAAAACGCGGTTAACAAAGATTCTACCTCCAAAAATGAGCCAGGAATCCGTTGTGCCAATAATTAGCTCCATAGCGAACGATAAAAAGGACACATATCAAGTGAATGTGCTGAATAAGGGTGTAATCAGCGGCATCCCCGATGATGTGGCTGTCGAGATCCCGGCTGAAGTGGACGGTAAAGGTGTTCATAGGATATCCGTGAAGGGTTTACCTAAGCGCATAATGAATTACTCCATTTATCCGAGAATGATGAGGATGGAGTGGGCGCTGGAGGCTTTCCTAGAGGGGGGCAGAGACCTACTTTTCGACTGGTTAATAATGGACACAAGGACAAAATCCACAAAACAAGTAGAAGAAGTGATAAACAACCTACTAGCGCTTCCGGAGAATGAAGAGATGGCTAAGCACTTTAAATAACACAATTTTTCATTTTCTATTTTTTATCTTTTGAATCCCGCCATTAATCTATTTGAACAGCGTGACTTGTAATCTCCAATGAACATGCGTGATGTTTGATAGAAAATTCCTCACACCTTTATGCCTGCATCCTTTCTTTATAGGTAAGGCCGCATTCTTCGCAGGTATAGAATGTTTTACTTTTCTTTTTCATTTCTCGCATCATATTAATAAGTTTCCTCCTTTAACCTCTCCTATCTCTTAGAAATCCTTAATACTTAATGATCTTAAGACTAGGGATTATCCGATGCTTTTCCATGAAAGAAGCGGTGTCGGGTCTTTAGGGTTAATTTCACAAATGCAAGCATGGATGGAACCTCCCATAAAGGGCCGACTACTGTTGCTAGGGCGGCTCCTGAGCCAGCGCCGAAGACAACCGTGGCCGTTGCTATAGCAACTTCGAACTGGGTGCCTGAGCTGATAAAAGCGATGGTCGCTGCATCTCTGTAATCGAATTTTAGAAGCCAAGGTATTACGTAGAAAAGTGTAGCCATTATGAAGAAATGTGTCAACAGCGGTATAGAGATCAAGCCTACTAGGAGAGGTTGGCTAGCGATTACCTCTCCCTTCAAAGAGAATAGAATTATAATTATAGCAAGCAACGCTATCGCTGCAATATTTCCCATGACAGGTCGAAACTTATCTTTGAACCATATTTCCCCCCTCCTATAGAGGAGGACTTTCCTTGAGATCTGACCTAAGGCTAAGGGTAAGCCAACAAAGAGAATTACGCTTTCAGCTATAGGGGCTATCGGAACCGGCACTCCTCCAACTCCGAGATAGAAGGCTGCTAAAGGCGTGTAGAGTATGAGGGTTGATAAGGCGTTTATCGCGGTTATCACAACACCCTTAGCTACGTCACCCTGAGCCAACAGAATCCAGAATAGGACCATACCCGTGCACGGCGCTATTCCCAGCAAGATTACGCCAGCAGCATACTCGGGGTAATTACTTAGAAATAGGCGGGCTAGCAAAGCCATAAGGGCTGGGGCTATAACCCAGTTACCTATCAATGTGAGGATTGTAGGCTTGGGAGACTTAGCAGCCTTCAGAATTTCCTTAAACTCTATACTTACCATAGTTGGGTACATGAGCAAAAACAGGCATATTCCCATCGGGATCGATATATCCCCGACTTGAAGCGACCCGATCCATAAACCCAGCTCTGGAAAGAACCTGCCTAGAAGAAAACCGAAAACCATGCTGAGGATAACCCATAAGGTAAGATATCTTTCAAATCGCCCTAAAGTGGCTTGACCCTCCGGCATGTTAACGCCCCACTCCCTTTTTTCCAATGTAGAGACATTTCTCAATCTTCTCAGAAACCCTGGGAAGAATGTCTTCCATACCTTTAAGAGCTCCGCTACCTTTGGAAACCAGCCGCCTCACATGCTCATCTTTAAGATATGCTAAATATTTGCTGCCTCTCTTCCCGGACATTTTCGCTCATGATCAAGAGCGATAGTCCGAACTGCGCTATAAAAAAGTTTCGCATTCAATTAAGAGTGGACCGGGGGGGATTTGAACCCCCGACCTCCTGAGTGCAAGTCAGGCGTTCATTCCAGACTGAACTACCGGCCCCGTACTCTGCTGTTCCTCTTTCCTTTCGCATTAATATTCTATTTTTCAGCTAATTATTAATTTTTTCACAGCGGGATTTATGAGGGTTTCTTAACCGGCTCCAGGTCTTTGAGCAGAATTATTTCAGCCAAGTTTTCTCCCTTCTGTTTTAGTTGGCTGTCAGCCGTAATTAGACAAAGGTTTTCATCAATATTATCGCCGAAATTAACTATTTTAAAGGGTGTCCCCTGATAACTTTAAATCTTTCATCGTCGTCAAAAACTTGAAGAAGCCTCTCAACCTTTTCTCGGCGCCGCCAGAGCGCTATCAAACCCCTCTCAAAACCCATATAAACAATAAAGAGCCTCTGTATCGACTCCCATGGAACCGTTATCATTGGCTCTATTTTATCGTATCGTTAAAGTAATGGTAGCGCGCGGCGAAGCCCCCAAATTATCATATATTTGGAGAAGATCCAACCCCTCATATCTCCTAGGAAGGCCCCCTAGCCTTATTTACGTAATACCAGTGATGCAGCCTAGGCTGCCACACTGGGCGGTCAGGAACACCGCGATTAAAAATTACAATCGTTCTTTCACGATTATCCAGTCTAAACTCACATCACATGCTCTTTAACGCTAAATTTGTCTCAAATTCTATTGAACAAGAAGCTTTAGACCAAAATTTCTGAAAACATTGAAATGTTTCAAGTCAAATGTATAAAGTTGCGCTCCCCTGTTTAATGTTATGGCAGCAATTATGGCGTCGGCTCTTCTCACAGGCTTCTCTAAACTTTCAGCCTTCAGCTCCAATTCAGCAGATAATTGGGCATCTCCCTTCGTATATTCAAGTACTGGCAGAAGCAGAATATCCCTCACAAGCTTAGCATACTTTTCAAGTCCATATAAAACCTCGTGAAGATTAATGACTGTTGTAGCAATATCCTCACCACTCTCAGCAACAACCCTCAAAGCCTCATCGCCCTTACAGACCGCTTGTCAAAAATTTCGATCAACACGTCCGTATCCAAAATTATCATGGTCTACACTCAACCCTTGCCGCATTAATCTCTTTAA
>CALKGV010000085.1 GCA_938091805.1 uncultured archaeon
GAAACGCTCCTAAACTCAGATAACGCCCTAGCAGTTCTCCTAAGGCTTGACAATTGAGCATAGAAGGCTAGACAAGAACCTTAAGCCCAAAAAGGGAAACCTACTCCTCCCAAATAGGTGAAGGCGCTCAACAACATCCCCCTAACGCCAAACATAATATAATAATATAGATTGCCAGAAATGCAAGGCTAAAACATTAAGTCGCCACGTCCCCCGGCTTAAACGTAAAAATTTTTATTAACAATTTAATTTTAAATCTATCTTTAAAGAATATTAGCGCTTGGGTTTGGTTATGGAGGTGGCGGATGTGAAAAAGCGTATGATCGATTTGAGAAGCGACACCGTTACTTTGCCAACTGAGGAGATGCTTGAGGCGATAAGAAACGCTGAGTTAGGTGACGACGTCTATAAAGAGGATCCAACGGTTAATAGGCTGGAGGAGATGGCCGCTAAGAAAATGGGCAAGGAAGACGCGCTGCTTGTTCCAAGCGGGACGATGGCTAACCTAGTTTCGGTAATGAGCAACACTAAGAGGGGTGACTGCGTTATTCTGGAGGCTGAGTCGCACATGTATTGGTATGAGGTTGGCGGGCTCTCGGCAATAGCGGGGTTGCTGCCCTGGCCTGTAAAGGGCAATATGGGTGTTTTAGACCCGATGGACGTTGAGGCAGCCGTAAGGCCTAGAAACATATATTTTCCTGAAACCACGCTTGTCTGCATTGAAAATACGCATAATAGGGCTGGCGGCACAATAGTTACGCCGGCGCAGATCGAAGCCCTAAGGAAAGTTGCGGAGAAGTATGGTTTAACCCTATACATGGATGGCGCAAGGATATTTAATGCTGCAGTCGCCCTTAAGATCGATGTGAGGGAACTCGCTAGACATGTGGATAACCTTATGTTCTGCCTGTCTAAGGGACTTAGCTGCCCAGTAGGTTCGGTGATCGTCGGCGACAGCGAATTCATTGAAAGAGCTGAAAAAGTTAGGAAAATGCTGGGCGGGGGTATGCGTCAAGCGGGCATAATTGCAGCTCCCGGAATAATCGCCCTAGAGAAAATGGTTGATCGCTTAGAGGAGGATCATGTAAACGCTAGACTCCTAGCTGAAGGCTTAGCGAAGGTTGAAGGGCTATATGTCGATTTAAGTAGGGTTCAGACAAACATTGTTTTAGTTGATGTGAGCGGCTTAGGGATTGACGCCAACACGTTTATTGAAAAACTTAAGGAGCGCCGTGTTCTAGCCTCATATCACAGTAGGAGCATCGTTAGAATGGTGACGCATAGGGGAATTGAAAGAGAAGATGTAGAGAAAACGCTGAACATAATTGAGGGGCTTGTGAAAGAGTTAAAGGTGAAGATGTAGCGTGCTGAAGTTTTCAGGCGCTCAGAGTGCTTAGCTTCCCTTAATCCTCATTATCTTTGTTCTCCCCATTATCCGCCAATACTCAACCTCTACCCCGTTTGCAAGCCTAGAACCCAATTCTTCCTCTTGAGGCAGCGGCGTCTCAAAGACCTCATATGTTTCCAGGTCCATCAGCTGAATGCTGCTTGGTAAAACCGCTATTACTTGCCCACTTCTCTTCTCAATCATCGGCACATCAACCTTAGCGTCAACCGGCTTAACGAAGCTTCTTTTCACCCCGTCAAACACACCTATGGCTACGACTCTGGCTTTAGCTGAACCATGCTTTCCAGGCTTAGACTTTGTAACCTCAACTATGCGGCATGGCTCATCATCAACAATAACATAGGAGCCATCCCTTAAGCTTCCTACATCTACAGGTTTACTCATTCATCACACCTCTTAAATTCTATAAATTTCAGTTCCTTATAACCTTTAAAAGATTAGACTCACTTAATATATTTATGTTTGCGCGGTGAGATCTTGACCAAGTCGGTTGGCATAGTTGCGCGTTTAGATCGCAGTGAAGCCCTAAAACTAGTTCTCAGCATAGCCGAAAGATTTAAAGGAGCCGGATTTAGCGTTTTCTTTGAGCCCTGCTTAGCGGAGCAAGTAGGCAAGGTGGAATTTTCTATGCCTCTTGAAGATATGAGGACCGATCTGATAGTCACCGTAGGCGGCGATGGAACAATACTTAGAACATGCCTCCGAATACCTAAGCCGGAGCCACCTATACTCGCCATAGGCATGGGTGCGCGCGGCTTCCTAACCGAGGTTCTCCCTGAAAAAGCCCTCGAAGCCGTAGATCTTTATATTAAAGGCTTATATCGTATTGAGACCTGTGGGAAAATCGCATCCTTCCTTGGGGAAACAAGGCTTCCAGACGCTTTGAATGAGATATTTATAACATCGCGGCATTTGGCGAAAACGTTAAGCGTTAGAATATGGAAAAACAGCGTTGCGGCGGCTGATTTCAGCGCCGACGGCGTTATAGTAGCGTCCCAGGTTGGCTCAACAGCCTACTCCTTCTCCAGCGGGGGGCCGATTCTTGATCCGGAGGTTGATGCGCTTGTCCTAACGCCGGTTTGCCCAATAAGCCTTATGCGCTCAATAGTTTTCCCCTCAAGTTCACATGTAACTGTGGAGCTGCTTAGGCCTAAGGCAGCAGTGATCGTTATTGATGGAGATTACCAGAGGAATATGGGTGATGGTGAAACCAAAGTAGCTGTAAGAATTTCTGAGCATAAATCTAGGTTCATAAGGTTTGAGGATGGCTTCTACAGACGTTTAAAAGATAGGCTTCTTCTTCCCAGGGAGGAGATCTAAGCATGGAGGAGAAGCGTAGGGTTTTGGTGATCGACACATCAGCCCTTATATCCGGCTTCGACCCGTCTGCAGTTAATGAAGAGGCATACTCTGTTCCAAGAGTTAAAGATGAGCTTCTTGATGGCTCCATCATGAAGATGCGATTTAACGCGTCGATTGAAAGTGGAAGGCTCAAACTCATTGATCCCTCCCAGAAATACATAGATATCGCCAAAGAAGCCTCGAGGGAGGTCGGCGATGCAGGTTCCCTGTCAGAAGCCGATATTGAAGTTATAGCCTTAGCGGTTCAGCTTAAAGACTGCGGTTACGAGGCTGTGGTGCTCACGGACGACTACTCAATTCAAAATGTTGCGGAAAAGCTTGAATTGAACTTTGCGCCTCTAGCAAACCTGGGAATACGTTATTATCTAAGCTGGATATATTATTGCCCAGCATGCGGCAAGAAATACCCCCCAGACCGAAAAATAATTCTATGCGAAAACTGCGGAATGCAGCTGAAAAGGAGACCAGTGAAAAAGATGCCTGTGAGAAGACGCGGAGCCCCTTCTTCTATGCTGGAAGAAAGAGAAGAAACCAAGAAACCTAACGCGCCAGGGGGGAGATAAAGGAATTTTTCTGGCGGGTTAGGTTTCTTGGCAAGAAAAAATAAAAACAGTTTTCTCTAATAAATTTTTCTGTTTGATGTTTTTGGTTATTTTTAGTTGCTTTTGGAGTATCCTTCTTTTTTTAGGGCGCTTTTTAAGGCTTCCAATACGAGCACCACATTTTTTCTATTTGAGTTTATTCCCATGAGTCCTATGCGCCATATTTTCCCCTTTAATGCGCCTAGTCCGCCGCTTATGGTTATATTATATTCCTCACGCAGTCTTCTTCTCACTTCTTCATCTTTCACACCTTCCGGCACCTTAACCGCGGTTATGGATGGGCATATATGGGCTTTATCAGTATAAATCTCCAGTCCAATATCTTCAAGGCCCTCCACGAGCATCTGGATATTTTCTTTATGCCTAGCCCATCTATTTTCAAGCCCCTCCTCATACAGGGCTCTTAAGCCTTCCCTTAGAGCGTAGACTAACAGTATGGGTGCAGTGTGATGATATGCCCTATTGTTTTCCGACCAGTATTTCTCAATGGTTGACAAATCAAGATACCAGCTTTGAACCTTTACCTTTCTGCTCTTAATAGCGTTCATGGCTTTCTCATTTGCAGTTATAGGCGCTAAGCCCGGTGGGCAGCTGAGACACTTTTGCGACGCGCTGAAGCATAGGTCTATTCCCAAATCATCAACGGCAAGTTCGCATCCACCTAGGGAGGTGACAGCGTCGACAATTAATAGCGCATCATATTCATGCGTAATCTTTGAGATATCTTTTAAGGGCTGAAGTATGCCTGTTGATGTTTCAGCGTGAACTATGAACACGGCCTTAGCATTAGAGTTTGCCAGCGCATCTTCCACAAGGTCGCTTTCAATAGTTTTGCCCCATTCAGCCCTAACCTCTATGCTCTTCCCACCGCATCTTTGAACCATCTCGCTTATTCTCTCACCGAAGAAGCCGTTTATGCAGACGACAGCCTCATCATCCTTCTCGATGATGTTGCAGACGGCGCTCTCCATGCCGGCTGAACCTGATCCAGATATGGGTAACGCGAGCTTATTGCCCGTCTTAAAAGCGTATCTAAGCAGCTCAACGGTTTCGTTCATAACCTCGGTGAAGTATGGATCTAGATGCTCAACGATGGGTAAAGTTAAAGCCTTTGAAACTCTAGGATCAATATTGCTTGGTCCGGCGCCGAGAAGCAGCCTTTCAGGGGGCTTCAAATCGCCGTAAGTCTTCCTGGACATTTATATCTAAGGCTCCCAAGTTTCTAGTAAAGCCTAAACTTAAAGGATAGCGGCGTTTAGTATATAAATTTTTAAGAGGACCGGATAATGAAAAGACCGTTCTTGGAGTCTAAAATATTAAGATATCCTGAACTCTATGACCATTAAATTATATGTTGAAGTGTTCGGTACGAGAACCTCTAGGAATGCGTAAATGCGTGTTGTTTCCAAACTCTTCGCTGAAACCTTCATGGTCAAATATATTGTGCCTAAACCTGCGAGGTCGCACCAATCTCCGTAATGTTGGCCATATGATCCATTCAAAATTTGAATTTGAGCAGAAACGCTTGTTTCGTTTCTAAAGTAAATTGTGCAATTAACTAAGCGCTCAATATTTGACTGAGCATAGGCTCTAAGCCTAACCTTCCAGCTTTCTGAAGCATGGTTAACAATTTTGAGAACAAAATCATAATTCGCTCTACCCAGCTCTATGACTTGCCAATTATGATCGGAGATCTGCCCAGAGTACCATCTTTGCAAGCGCAGATTAATCGCGTTTGTGATGCTCTCAACCCAGAATGGTCTGGGAAAAGCGTTTCCGGTGCCTGTGGAGTCGCATGTGGTGAATGAAAAGGCGGTGTCTAAATCTACTGGCTCAATCTCTATATTTTTAATATACTCGGTAGTGGTGGTTGAGTCGTGGAATCCCCTCTGAACACTTATCCCAATAGGCATTTCTATAACAAACCATCTGACATAGCATGTTCCAGTGGTTGTTTGCCTAAAGAATCGAATCTCCCTGGAATTCTCCAGCCATCCTCTAACAGAGACTTGAGCCAAACCGTTCGCTGTGGCTCTCCACGTGAAATACAGCCATGCTCTTGACATATTTACTGGGTTTATGCTCTGCCTAGTTGGGTTTGAGGTGCTGACGACGGTTTCGCCCGTTTGTATTACAGTATCGTCGTTGAATTTAACCACAAACCATTCGACGGTCACGGTTGTTCCGGTTCCTTGCCGCCTCAATCTTAAGTTTGCGGTGCTGGTTAATTCCCCGGTGACAAAAGCCTTATTATATTGAGTTCTATCGGTTCCCGTAGATCTTCTAGATAAAACTACGATGCATCTTCCAGCGTCTCCAACATCTTCTATGAGCACATCTTTTTGAGTTTCTGTTTGAGCGAACTGCGTTGTTCCAGATTGAACGCTTATCTGCGCCCCTAACGCCTCAATCACGTACCAACCGAAGTTCGCCGGGTTACTAGTTCCCACCCTCTCGAAGCGTAATTGTGAAGCGGATGCGAACCTTCCGCTGACAATCACGTCTTGCTCCGGTTGGCTCCCTGAGATTCCGCCTCCGAAACTGACGAGAAGAAATGATTTGGATAGGTTGACGGGCTCGATGTTAACGAGGGTGTATGTTTCTCCAGCGGGGATATAGCCGGCTCCCGATTGCACCCTCCAGCGTGCAGCCGCCACATCAACTCTGGCGCTGGTGTTGTTTGCGTAAACCATGCTTGCTCCAGCAGTTCCAGGCTGCAGAACCACCTTCGGGCTTTCAGCCCTTACCGGCGTCGCATAAACGTATAGATGATTCCAAACTGCTGCATTAGCCGCGGTTGGTAGGCTGCATAGTAAGATAATGCTTAAATTTATTATCCAAGCGCTCTTTAACACCATGGGCTATTGCCCCGCCTCAAAAAGAAATAGGGGGATGGAGAAAGACCCGCGTTTATTTTCATTCTCCCTGAACAATTAGCCGCAGCGTGAATGAAACCCTGTATGCCGATAACGCGTTGGCTTTCCATTTAACCTCCAACTGAACCCGCCAGGTGGCATCAGCCGGAATCTGCATGTTGCCAGTGGATGAGCCTGATGTGCCGACCTCCACAGTAGATCCCTGTTGGCTGCTTCCATCGAAAACTTTGACATATATGTATTCTATAGCACCGGTATCGCCGCTCCAGCTGTCAAACTCTAGCTCTATGGTTCTCGTCGCAGTGTCAAAGTTCTTGATCCCCACGATGTTTTCATATATTCTTGTGGCATTAGGCCAGCCAGACACGCTGTTGAAAATCACGGATGTGCCGTTTGTCCCTATTGATGCGCCAGCCGCACTGCTATCATCCCCTGTAACAAATTGAACCTTTGCTTCTTCAACGCTTACCTGCGAAAAATGCATATAGAAAATATTGTATACCGCCGCGCCTACGCCCACGATGATTAAAGCCGCTAGTAGTAGGGCGAATATTTCCAGCGAGGTTTGCCCAGCTTTCCTCCTTTTTATTCCAAACATGTACGGTTTTGCTCCAGTATGGATTTTAATCTACATAATAATTTTATTTTATTATGAATTATGAAGGTGGAATATAGATTTGAAAATCATGCGCCCTCACGGAAACAGAATGATGTGGACATAAACTTTATTTCTTCTTTGAGGTATATTCTGCATTCATGAATCTCTATATTCTAACCGATTTGGAAGGTGCCAGCTGTGTTGTTCGTGAAGAGCAAACTAGCTTCGGCAGTAAAGAGTATGAGGAGGCATGCTTGCTGCTGACTAGAGATGTGAATGCGGCGATAGAGGGCGCGATTGATGGGGGCGTGGAGGAGATAGTTGTGAATGATCTTCATGGCGCCCGCGGAGGCTTTAATTTAGCGTTGGGAGAATTGCATGAGGGAGCCAGGTATATTATTGGCGGGCCTAGACACCGAAGGATAGCGGGTCTTGATGAATCCTTTAATCTAGCGTTCATGATAGGCTACCATGCTATGGCTGGGACTCAGGGCGCCATACTGGATCACACCATGTCATCTAGGATTATAACTAACGTTTACATTAACGATTTGCGGGTTGGAGAAATAGGAATAGATGCATCAATACTCGGATGCTTCAATGTGTCAGTTGCGCTGATTACGGGCTGCGGGAAAGCTGTTGAGGAGGCTAGATCGCTGCTTGGAAATATTGAAGGCGTTTCAGTTAAGGAGGGGTTCGGTAGAAACTTCGCCGTGTGCCTTCCACCAGCTAAAAGTAGAATCCTCATTAGGGAAGCAGCTAAAAGGGCTGTTGAGAGGGCGAAGATGGGAGAGTTTAAACCCTTCAAAGTGAAACCGCCGATAATGGTAAAAGTGGAGTACTCGCATCCAAACTATGCTGACGCACTGTCTAATGTTTCAGGAGTGGAGCGGGCGGACGCCCGAACAATTATTGTTCGAAGCAGCGACCTGCTGGATGCGATGCGGAGGCTGGCATGGTATTGAACCACAACGGCGCCTTTAAACCCAAAATTCTTATTAACATTTTCTAAAATAATTGCGCATTAAGTTCGCTTCAGCGGTAGTCTTACTCTTGGAAGGTAAAAATCAGAATTTAAGAGCGGATAAATCGCCCACAAAAGTGCTGTTAGTGGCAACCCTATCGCATGTTATGCAGCACATTTACGTCGGCTCATCAGTTCTTCTACCTCTGATCGTCGCTGAACTAGAATTGAATTATACCGAGTTCGGCTTAGCAATGGCGGTCTCATCGCTTATCGGCGGATTATCACAGGTTTTCTTCAGCGTGGCCAGCCGGAAAATTGCTAGGCATATGCTGCTCGGCTTAGGGAACATTCTGCTGTCCCTAGGGTCATTCTTAACCGGCTTATCCCAGAAACTTATACATTTCCTAAGCGCCAGGCTAATCTCAAACATTGGGGTTGCACCGCAACATCCAATGGGAACAGCGATAATCAGCGAGAAATTCGATGATGAATCCATCGGTAGGGCCGTGGGCTTCCATTATGGATTGGCTTATATAGGCAATATAGCCGGTCCGGCGATAATGACCTTGTTGGCGGCCGCATTGGGGTGGAGACCCACGCTCTTCATATTCTCAATACCAGCTCTAACGGTCGGTTTAATTGTGATATGGTATCTTGGCGGGTTTAAGGTTAAAGCCTATGTAGATGTAAAAGCTGCGGGTAAGAGCGGAACCGATCTGAAATCTGATATAGTTACGATTATGAGAACCCGAAGCATCGCGATTATCTTAGCGGTTCAATCATTGATGTCTGGAGGAACAGACATAGGAATATTAACCACTTATATACCGCTTTTCCTAGCGAACTCGCTGAAAATGGACATATATGTCAGAGGGGTGCTCTACACCATCGGGCTTCTTGGGGGGGTTGTGGGCCCAATCTTACTGGGCAGCTATGCCGGTAAAGCCGGATATATTAGAACCTCGGTTTTTTCAGCGTTCTCAGCGTCAGTATTAGCCTATCTGCTTGCCTCCTATGGGGCTGAGGTAAATAATTATCTGCTAGCCTTCCACCTGTTCATTTTAATGTTCGCCGGTTTCTCCTTAACAACTCTTTTGCAATCGCAGCTGGTTAGGGCAACTCAAGGCTACAATAGAGATCTGGCGGTTGGAGCATTCTTCACCGCCGGCTTCATCTTCGGCTCTTTATGGACTGGGATAATGGGCTATTTAATAGATTCCCTGTCATCATTTAAACCAGTCTTCCTGCTGATGGGAACGCTTGAGATGGTGGCTTCAATAGTGCTTATGAGCCAAATTAGAGGTGAGCGTTAGCCGGCGAATCCTACAATAAGATGCTCCTTAAGAAGGTGCGCAGCTCGCTCTCAGAGACAGGAATCTTATATTTACCGTTAACCAACGCCATCTCGCCTATTCTCCTAGGTAAAACGAACATTATGGCTCCGCCTTCAGCCTTCTTATCGTAATGGAGGGCTTCGATAAGGTCCTCAACGCTGACCTTGAAATCCATTTTAAGCGGCAGACCTAGAGATTCGAGAAGCCTATTCTGCCTATTCCACTCATCTTCATTCCAAAAGCCCTTTCTAACAGATATCCCGCCGGATACCATCATACCCACTGATACGGCATCACCGTGCAGGCATTTATAGCCGCTAATTCTTTCAAGGGCGTGGGCGGGAGTATGCCCATAATTTAAAATGGCCCTCTTATTCTCCTCTTTAGGGTCCTCCTCAACGACCTCTTTTTTTATTCTGCAGGAAGCCTTTACGATATGAAGCAGCGTATCCTTCTCCCGATTTTTTATTTTATCACGGTTCTCCTCCAGATATTTAAATAGGCTTTGATCACATATTACGCCATATTTGACTACTTCGGCAAGCCCGCTGATAAACTCCCTTTCAGGAAGGGTCTTGAGCAGCGATGGGTCTATGTACACCTTTTTCGGCTGATAGAACGCGCCAATAATATTTTTTCCCTCACTGGTGTCGACAGCCGTCTTTCCGCCTATGCTGCTGTCAACCTGAGCCATCAATGTTGTTGGCACTTGAACGTAGGGTATCCCCCTCATAAATACTGAGGCTGTGAAACCGCCTAAGTCCCCAACAACCCCGCCGCCTAAAGCGATGATGGCTGATTTCCTATCAATTCTGTTCTCAAGTAGGCGCCTAACCAAATAGCCTACCATATCCAGATTCTTTGATTCTTCACCGGCTGGGAAGTCTATGAGGCAAGCTTTGATGCCCTCCCCCTCGAGATTCTCAAGAAGCTTCCAGCCGTAGAGGTCTCTAATTTCAGAGTCAGTTATTATGGCGTACTTATTTCCTAAAGGGCTTATCTTCAGGTCAACCGGTATATGCTCAAAGAGACCATGACCTATGAGAATATCGTATGACTCATCAACTGTTCTTCTTAAATCGAGATGCAGCCGCTCAATCATCCGCTTCACTATTGCAATAGCAATATTATAAGCGAAATATGGATTTATTAAGGTTCCACTATATTTAACTCATAGATTTTCATGCAGACATCGATTATCTTCTTCAGCTCGGAGGGAACTATCATCTGCGGCCCGTCTGAAAGAGCCTCATTCGGGTTGTAATGAACTTCTATCATTAATCCATGCGCGCCAGCAGCTATCGCAGCCTTACTCATTGGGTAAATTAAATCCCTGCGTCCTGTTCCATGGCTTGGATCAACTATTATCGGCAGGTAAGTTTCCTTCTTTATCGTTGGTACGGCGCTTAGATCTAAGCTGTAACGTGTGAATTGCCGCCCTCTGCCAACAGGCACTATTCCCCTCTCGCACAGAATCACATCCTTGTTTCCCTGAGCTACAGCTCTCTCGCTGAACGAAAGGTACTCCTCAATGCTTGCGCCGAAATTCCTCTTTATTAAGACCGGCTTTTTCTGTCTGGCAGCCGCCTCGATTAAGTCTTGATTATACATGTTCCTAGCGCCTATCTGAAGTATATCCGCATATTTCGCAACCAATTCAACATGCCTCTCGCTTCTGACCTCAGATACGGTCGGCATGCCGAATTCATCGCCTGCTTGCGCCAAGAATTCTAGGCCTTCCTCACCTAGGCCTTGAAATGTATGGATGGAGGTTCTAGGCTTAAATGCTCCTCCGCGCAGTATGTCGGCTCCAGCCTCCTTAACCTCTTTAGCGACCCTGAAGATCTGCTCTTTGCTCTCAACAGCGCATGGTCCAGCTATGAAAACCGGTTTATTCTTACCGCCTATCTTAACCCCTTTAACCTCTATAACTCGGTCTTCTGGAAAAAAGGAGCGTGCGACAAGTCTATATGGCGATGTTATCCTATAGGCCTTATCAACACCGGGTAACAGCGACAGCCTGTCAAAGTCAACTTTATCCTCATCTCCAATCAGCCCTAATAGTGTCTGATATTCGCCTCTTGACACGTCAACTCTAAGCCCATAGGTTTCCTCTATAAGCTTAATGACGCGTTTAATATCCTCCTCGGTTGCATCAGGCCTCATTACAACAGCCATACTTAATCATCCATCCTCGTGATGGCTTTTAATGCGCTCTTCTCAGCGAACAATATCTATTGATTGCCATCCAATAATTTAAACTGATCGTTTTAATGTTAGTGTACCTCTAGAGGTTAACGCCGCAATTGATGGTGGAGAAAAGGAGATTTGAGTAAACTTTCTTCAAATTTCCTTAACTGCACTTTTCTCTCTCAATTTATTACCAAAATTGGCCGTCATCAACTCTTTTTATCGCTATTTTAGCGAGTCTGCGCATGGTTTAACCCGCCCAATTTCATCGAAAAAGGACATGGGTCCCCATCCAAAAGTTAAAGGCGCATCCTTAGTTTCCGGAATCCGTCCCCTATGATCTTTAGTCAAGTATAATTCTGGGCTCCAATAGAAGGCTCCATAAACGCCCAGTAATCGACATTCAGCAAGAAAGTCTCTTATCCATGAAGCTTGCCCCTCGGGAGTTAATGGATAGCCCCTTACAGGTTTATTCATGAACCAAAATTGTCCCCTAATTGGGCCGCTTGGATAGGCATATTCCGCAATTGAAAGACGCTTTCCATATGCTTCCGCCACTTTCTTTATTTCTTTTAGTGGCTCAAAATTCACTCCAAGCCCTGTGGGATAGAAAGATATGCAGAGCAGTTCATATTCTACCTCAAATTCTTTCATAGCCGAGAGAAACGAGTTTAGAAAATGTTGATCCCACCACTTCCCCAAGTGAAGGGCTACGGGCTTATCACTCCCATATTCTCTTCGAATTACTCTTATAGATTCTCTTAAAATCTCCGCCTCTCTACTCCATATCTTCTCTTTTAGCCACCTAAGGTTTTTGCGCTTCTTTTTATCGCTGGCAAATATGCCGCATAATCCATAATCAATTTCGTTTCCAATCTGATAGTACACGCATCTATCTTCAAAAGATGACAGCTTGCCCATAACTTTAAACATGTAAGTTCTAATGAGCCTTAATTTATCCTGAAATGAAGTTGCAGCCCAATCCCTCGGCTCAGGCTGCTTATACAAGTCAGCCCAGCAGTCTGAAAGAAAAAATGTTGGCTGAATTTTAAAATCATTTTCACACGCTCTTTTAACGATTTCAGATGCATAAAGCAATTTTGAGGGCCCAACATCTCCAACCCATATTCTAACCCTAAAACACTCAAACCCCTTTAACCTAAAAAAAGAAAATATATCCACTATCTCCTGATCGTTCTGATTCCACCACTTTAAACCTAAGTCCTCCATCAAAAGGGTGTAATTAGCGTCCACTCCTTTTAAGACCATTGAAAACCCGCTCTCCCCATACTCACGCTTTGTTCGTTCTCTCATTTAAATTTTTCTAAAAATTGTTCGGACGTGGCAACTTAAGGATTTTTTGAGCTTAAAATCATTATTTGGTCGCGTACGCTGAAACAAAATTTCTTTGTCGATTTAGTAAAAAGTCATGCTTTGTGGCTTAATTTGATTTTCTGGTTTATTGAATCTTTGGTTTATGGATTAGAGGGCTGTTGATGAGCGTTTGATTAGGCGCGGTGAGCTTCTTCTGAGCCTGGGCTTCCTTGATGGCTATGGTGCTGAGCTTATGGCTTTGAATTGTGGTAAGGTTGGCCGCCTCTTCAAGCTTACCGGTAGATACGTTGGGTTCCTCACTGTTGTGCGCTATCTTTTCTCAATGCCATATATGCAGCTTGAGGGCTTCACCAGGGCTTTGAAT
>CALKGV010000086.1 GCA_938091805.1 uncultured archaeon
CCACAGCTACGCTTCTTCTGCGCCTTCGCCCAGGCCCTGGAAACGCATCCATCAACCTCCTGAACCATAGCCGGACGGATTCATGGGTAAACTTGGCTGAACCCCCCAAGACCCTTACAACAACCCTATATGAGAGGCCTGGTAAAAAACATTTCGAAGCCAGGCAGAAAATCAGAAACCCAATCAATGTGGGATCACTGTGGGCTCCAGAATGGTCAAGCCTAATCCTCGGGTCAGCCAGAGCAGTGATCGGGGACATCATGAACACAAGCAAAGCCATAACTGGACACACGGACAGTGTCATAATCTTCAAGGGGTCAAAGACGGACTGTGAATCCACAAGGCTGCTGAAAACTTTAGGCTCAGACCTGGAGCATAAGGCATCATATGACGGTGACCAGTTCTGGATCTGCCGTAGTGCAGTGTACACACCGATCAAGGACGGGGCTGCATTGAAGCCCACGCACCACGGCTACCCAGTGGATTCACATGCAGACTTCGGCAGAATCATCATGGCAAACCTGGAAGCAAAGAAGCCAGTGATAAACGAATGTTTCAAAACCCACCTTGCCACCCCGAAGGAATCACTGAAAACAGGGGTTAAACTGAACACACCGACCGTCCGTAGAACACAGATAAACTGGGGCTGGGACTTCAAGAGGCAGCTGACCCGTCCAGAAGTCAACGTTTGGACGGATGCCAGCCAGACGAAGCCGTGGAGAAGCCTGGAGGATGCCCTGCAAGCCCTAAACGTAGCCCAGCCTGCAAGCCCTAAACGTAGCCCAGCCTGCCAGCCAGAAGTGGAGAAAAGGCAGACCTGTGGGCAGACCGAAAGGGCTGCTTCAGAATTTAACTCCACAAGAGAAAACCCAAATAGTTAATCTTAGACAAGAAGGTTTATCTGTTAGAGAAATATCTGAAATCTTAAACCTTCCAAAAACCTCTGTCCATAGATTTCTCCAAACCAACTGTCCCAAAAAATATCATGTTCTGTGCACAAATCAATAAGCACAATTTTTGGGACAGCCCAGTGAGGCAAACCCTGGACGGTGGAAACGGGGCTGCTAGGTTAATGTGGCAGAGGGGGAGGGGGGTAGGTTTAGGATGGCTGAAAAGAAGGGTTTTCTAACATTATTTCCCACCATTATTCTTCATCTTATTACATGGAAACCTAGAGGGGGGTATCAATTAATAGATGAAAGCTAGCCCAAAAAATAACCGTCCAAACCCAGGGTTTAAATAGAACCTGATGCAAAATACAGTAAGGGTGGAAAAACATGCCTAAGGTTGAATGCCCAATATGCCACGTCAAAGGCTTCCTGCAGATCAGGGGAAAATCAGCCAGAATACAGCATTACAAAGGCATCATTCAGGGAAGAAAAATATACGAATACCACAAGATACCGAAACCCTTAATACTTGAAAATGGAAGTAAAATCTTGGAAGCAACAAGCCCAAATTCAAGCCTAAATCACCCAGAAACGTGGGGTCGTGGGCTAGCTTGGTCTAGGCTACGAGACTTGGGCTCTCGTGACCCAGGTTCAAATCCTGGCGACCCCACCAATAGCTTTGTTGTTTTCCAAATTAAGACTATTTTCGGCTTCGTTTCTAAAGCTTCGGTTTTAAGGTTATTTTTCTCTGCTATTGTCGCGAATATTTTTAAGCTTTTCTTTAGATTTTAGGGACGTGGCAACTTAAGGTTTTAGCCTTGCATTTCTAATAATCTATCTTATGTTTGGTGTTAGGGATGTTGTTGAGCGCTTTCATCTATTTGAGAGGGACAGGTCTCTCCCTTTTGGGTGTAAGGTTCTTGGTCTAGCATTCTATGTTCAATTGTCAAGCCTTAGGAGGGCTGCTAGGGCATTATCTGAGTTTAGGAGCGTTTCTAAAACGGCTGTTTGGAGGATAAGAGTATTCTTCAACAACATAACAGTAAACCTAAGATATAGCGAAAGCATGAGATGGAGTAGGAGCATAGAATGCTGAAACCTAATCTGCGACATGTTCACATACCGCTACAACAACCTAAGGAGGTAAACCTTAAGTCGCCACGTCCGATTTTAGGCTTTAAATTCGGGACATTTTTTCATTCATTCTTCGGGAAATTTCACTCCATCACTACAGTTGATATTCCTAAGAAAAAATTTCTACTGTAGTGATTTTGC
Source organism: uncultured archaeon (assembly GCA_938091805.1). GTDB lineage: Archaea > Thermoproteota > Bathyarchaeia > Bathyarchaeales > DTEX01 > DTEX01. Next base: position 2,166 of record CALKGV010000086.1, read on the forward strand.
GGAAAAATTTCTGGAAATTAAGCTGCTGGATTCCGTATTTTACTAGGGTTTTCTAATTGCATTTTAAACCTAGTTATAATGGGTAAAAATCAGCGATTAGAACCTAGTCCTCCTTCTATCTTTTCTGCGAAAATTTAAGTGGCTTAAATTCTGTGAAAATTTGTTTACAATCTAACAACCTCAGTAAGTGAGCCTATGGTTAGTGTTTAGGAAGACCTTGGAATAAGGCTTAAATACCGGATCTTTTTAGTTTCCTATCACGTTATTGTAGAGTGTGGTGCGGATGCCCAGCCAATTTCCCGTCCGCGGAGAACAAGCGTAAAGAAGACAATAATATATCGTCTAGTCGTAGATCCAGTCGCCCTATTCATAACATATGTTTTTACCGGCGAACTTTTCGGATCGATAATTGCTGTGCTTTCAATAGAAACTTTCTCAACAGCATTCTACTATATATTAGACAGACTAATGTAGCCAAAAAACCCTCAGCGAAACCAAATCCTCCATTTTTTGAGAAAGAGATCTAGAAACATGACTTATGTAAGTAAGCAGCACTCTAGGCCAACAAACGAATCTTGGTTTTCTATTACTCTACATATCACCCCTTTTTCATCCGCCTCTGATCTTTTTAACCGCCCCAATCATCGTTCTTCACGCATTTTAAGAGTCACCACACGAGGGTTCAAAACCCTCTTCCGCCCTAAAGCTCCACGTCCACGTATAGCATTCGCCCCAAGCTCAACGGCCTTAACCACGCTTTTATAGATATCTGTTTCGAGCCCCTTAGGAACTTTTATTAGTTCTACCCACATCTGAGTTTTCAGATTAGCTTTACTCGAAATTTCTACGGCTTCTTTATGATAGAACAATAGAGATTTATGGTCAGGGATAAAGTGATATAGGTGTTAATAATGTTTATTTTCTGCTCATTTCAATTTTTTCGATTCTTGGAAGTGGGGTTTCTACTTGCAGATAGGTTTCAACTAAACACTCTATTGTCTTCCCATAAACTTTCTTCGGCACCTCGTTTGCCGGAATATTAAATCCTCCGGTGGGTTTGATTATTATACCCTTAAGATCGAGCTCTTCCTCTCCTCTAAGCAATGTTTCAATAACATCAAATGTTATTTCGTCTCTTTGGGATTCATCTTTACTCCAGACATAGATATGATATTTCATGATAAGCTTTACGCTCTTTATTTCCGCGGGAGCTAAATATCTAATCAACACGTTATTTGAACCCTTCTCCGGCGGCGATTGGAAATTAACTGAACCACTCTCATAATTTATAATGTAGTCAGTATTCTCCAGTCTTCTTTCGCCCGGAGGATACTCTACTATCAAAGTTGGTTTTAGAGGTTTTTTAGTAAGGACAAAATTAACTTTCTCTCCGTCCCCGCTGAAATACTCCCTAACCTCATTATTTTTTGCGGTGAAGGATCTTCCAATCCCAACTTCTTCAACTTTAAAGTCTATGTTTGCGACTGAAATTGCGGGCAAGTTTTCTTCTATGTTGAGATCTGGCTTTCTCATTCCTATATTGTTTTTTGGGACGTCCTTCACGCTCTCTTGCAAAATGTTAATTATTGCATCTTCAATCCCGCTGAGCATATTTGACCACCCCGCCTTTACGTATACTCTTTCAAGTTTCAAGAGGTCTTATTCTAGCCACATATTGGACGACATTAGCTATCCTTGTCGCGCATTCACTGTTAACATTCTTAAAGTATATGTATCTAACCTCTTTATCAGGATTTGGATTCCTAAGCTCATATTTATACCACACTCGTTCATTTGGAGATAGAAGATATTCAATGTAGGGGTTCTCTGAACCCTTAGGTCTTAGCTTAGTCCACTCGTGAATGAATATGTCGCCTATCACGTGTCTCGTTCCATCAACATACTCAAGCGTTATCTCCAGGGTCTTTTTATCACCATTATCCGCTCCAGACCAATAATAGAGCGTATCAAAATGGGATAGTATCCCAAACCTGCAGATTTCTCCAGTTCTTCCTCTCTCTATAACCCATTGCTTGGTTATATACCCAACAACGCTGGATGCGTAGTTACCTGCCTCTCCAGGAACGTCCTCATCAAGCCTATATGATAGACCTATCGGACTGTCTAGGTTAGTGAGCACAACGCTCTCTGTCATAGCGTCTACATATCTCCTTAGATTCCGTACTTCCTCTTCCAATCTCTCTAAATCAGCCCTTATATCCTCCTGAATCTTATTCCAGTCTTCCGATCTAATTAATTCACCGGGTTTCTTCCTTACGGGTTCAAATTTCGGCAAATAATCACCTCTCAAATAACTTTAATTACTGCTTTAACTCCAGAAGCCTTAATTGTGTGCACAACCTCTTCTAAAATGGATAAATCCTTTTTCCCCGAGATGACATCCTTAGGTATTTTAATCTCGAATGTTGCGGGTTGGTAGGCTACCCAATTAAAAATTATTTTAGCCGTAGGTATGCCTACTGCGAATATAGATTCGTTAAAACTCGATATATCAAATCTTCCGATCGCTTCCTCCACTTGTTCAGAATATTTCCACATCGATCCTTTTCTCAGCAGCCTTGGAAAACTAGTTACTGTGAGCCTTTCAGTTACATCCATCCCATTTAATGTCGCTCTACCATCTCCTATCTTCAGTTTTTCTCCAGCTCCAATTTCTCCATTGAAAGATATTTTCTCACCAGTGTCAATATTGAGGATTGTTGGATTAATGATGGTCATATCAGCTGTTTCAGTTATAATGGTAATGCTTGGAACAGCGTCCAGTACGCTATTACTCGACATGAACCATGTGTCGCCAGTTCTCACCTCTAATGTTCTTTCTACAGTGATAGGAGGATTCTCCACGAGCTCAAGCTGGTAATTTTCCGGCAACCCAAAGGTCATTTTAACTGATGATAGGATAGCGCTTACGGTTCCTCCACCTTTAAAATCCATTATCGCCCTCTTTAGGCGGCTTCTATATTCTGAATCCTCTTCTCCCATTCTTCTCTTTAGATTAAATATGGCTCCTAACCTATCTATGTCTTCCCTAAAAGCGGTATCAACCCAATGTGCTCTTAATATTGCATTAGTGTCCTTATCCGCCTCCTCAAGTCTCTTTCCCACAGCATTTATTATCTTGAAGATTCGGGAATTCTCATCCCAAACCTTATAGAAGTCGGGAAATCTATTCAAAATCCTCTCGGTTCTTTTCATTCAAGCCTTTCCACCTGAAGTTTTTACTAAAACATTAATTGTTCTGGCAGTGGCTCTCTCTTCACTGCTAATTTCTATATTTGCTTTAGTGCTTGTAACCATCTCCCCATCCCTTCGATACGCCTTTATAATAACCTCGCCTACATCGTAAACTCCGTTCACGCTTAAAGCTGCCCCAATAATTCGGCTATATATCACATCTTCACCTATTTTCAAGGATGAAATATACCCTCTCACCTTACCCTCTATTTCTCTCTCAACCTTTGATGGCTCCACTTCTCTTCCCAATACTACTGTCAGAGAAAGATCTAGGTATACGGGTTTAGGTCTCAAAAACTCCACCCTTACGCCCGCGGCTCTTATATCCTCAATAACCTTTTTAATCTCATCTTCATCTCCCCCGTCAACAACTATCTTTACGATGCCGGGAACGCCATCCGGCATATCCTCTATGAGAACGCATGTAACTCCCTCAACGCCCCTCACCCCAGCCTCTAAAGATGTTAACGTTGCTTTACCAGCTACTTCAAGAGCATGCTTTGCTCTTGCTCTTAAATCCTCATCCGACTCAGCCTCTGTTCCGCTAAGTACATCCCCTCTATTAATTACGTACTCTACTCCCATCAGTGGTTGGGGCATAACTGTTATCATACCAGCGTAGACATTCCCCGCTGTACCAGGCGTTAAAGCCCTCACCGGAACATCCGCCTCCCATACCCCCTCAGAGATTTTCTCAAGAACCCGCTCCTCAGTTGTTACAAACACCTTAGCCTCCTGTGGAGTAGGCGAGTAGGTTGAAACCCTACTTCCGGCAGGTATCTTAATTTGTTCATATGCAATGTAATCCACATAAAATATGGTGTTGTAATCCGGCTTCTTTCCTTCCACCAACCACTCAATTCCCCTATCCACCATAATATAATCAATATCTCTCTGAAAGATATAGGAAGACCCGGATACTGGCCCCTCAACCTTAATGATGCTTTTTATTGGAAGACTATTCAATTCATAAATTGCTTTACCATCATAAAAGTGCGCTTCACGGTTTACTTGAACCTCCGCTGGATCTGTGCTTCTCCCAAAGGTGACCTTACCGGTTGCATGCTCCGGTGGTTTACGGGATATCCCTAGGAGGGATACAACTAAGTCTAGGGCGCTTCCACTGGCAGTATCGATGAAGCCAGCCAAATAAACCTTATTCAACTGCTCGTACAGAAATTCTATTTCCCTGCTGATTGCCTCCACTATGGTTCTTGTAACGCTTCCAGGGTTTATATCCGTGATCCCTGATGGTGCGCCAAAAATATAGTTTACGTAGAATGGTGTTTTATCATCTGGTTTATTTCCATTAGGAAGCCACTCTAGCATATCGCCAGCAAGCCTATAGTCAACGCCTTCCCTAAATGTGTGGCGGGCTCCATTCATAATCCCCTCAACTTTAACTATGCTTTTTACGGGCGTGTTGTCCAGCTTATACCTAGTTCTATAAATATCGTGGATGTGCTCTTCATTAACTATCCCCCTTGTTATCTGGGCGAGTATGGCGTCTCTTATTTCGTTATAGGATTTCTTAACAAATGCCATTAAACAACCTCCAAATAAAATGGGAACACTATATTTAACGCAGTGCTCTTCCCTGTCGGCAGAACAGTTATATCTATATCTATTCGTCGGTCGTCATCTTTATGGGGTCTAACAGATATATTAGTGATTTCTTTAACCCTGGGATCGCGCATCACGCTCTCTCTTACATAGGCTTTAGCTAGTTCTCTAGTTCTCTCATTATTTGGCTCGCCGACTAGTTCGTATAGACGCGAACCATAGTTTGGATGGCCTAGATCCGCCAATTCGCCTAGTCTAGTTCTCAACCTATTTATTATCGCTTGCCCAAGATTATATTCCTCTTTTACGATTTCCAGATCACCGTTTGTGCTTAACGCTAGGTCGCTTCCAAGTTCCTCATCCATCTCCCACCCTACTCGCCGGACCTGAACCCTATAGAGTTCGGGTGGAAGGATTTGAAGAGGGAGCTGAGCAAGATCCTGGACTTCGAGCGAATGTGGAGGAGAGCGGAGACATTGCCCTAAAGCTACTCCTTGAAC
>CALKGV010000087.1 GCA_938091805.1 uncultured archaeon
GCGCTACTGTTGTGTTTTAGGAGGATCTGACAATATTATTTTGCTCTCCCTGTAAATTATGTGTAATGTGGCCCACAAGTCTACTAATTCCACTCTAAGGTACACTATGCTTCCTGATGGAATAACGCCTGGACCAGCACCGGCATCATTATTCCGATACTGGTTAGTGGCATTGATGGTGTAATATCCCTCTCCCTTATTGATTGTATAGTTTCTTACATTAGTAATATTATTTCTTTGATTATTATATATAAAAAATACTTCTATGTTGATCCTCACAGGTCTATTTGGAGGCGAGGGCTGAACATACAATATTATGGTAATATTCTCTCTTGAAGATGTATTTATCATTGTGCTGTTAGGGATGGTTGGAGAAGAGACTTCACGCGTGCGATGCGCTTTACTGATTACCCAAGTGACCTGACGGGGACCAGGATTCCACCATAGCAGGTGCCTTGGCAGAAGCTGCTCATAATTGCGTTCGTCTTCAGTTACACCTAAATAAAGTGTGCCCCAATCCTCCTGGCTTCTGGCTCCTTCAATGTAGCGTGCGGAAACAATTATCCTATCTTTAGGCGTAATGGCTTTTAATTTCACTCCAAATCTATCCTTGTCTATTGGTGAAAAACTGAGAAGGTAGTAGCTTCCGCCTAGATATTCCATATTGATGCTTGCTGCAGGATTCCATTTCGATAGGCTTTCATTCCACACATAAACCTTCAGCAGGCTGGGTGTTAGATTCGGCACCGGCGTTCCATCATCCAGAATTTGAAATATTAAGGTGGCTGAATTACCTGTTTTATTTATTGTGTCCGGGAATATGGTTAACATGACTATCTTTTCTGATTTACCCATCCAGCCTTTAAAGCCGTAGGCTTCTACATCCATGCTAAAGCCCGCGGATGCGGAGCTGATTCCCATTGTTCCATTCCAATAGCCGGTAAATTCAAATTTCTTATCTTTTATTTCCATTTCCGCACCTAGATGGGAGTATGCCGTCACTGCGGAGCGCATCCACTTCCGCAGAGCATTTCCCCCTACAATGTTTGCAGCGTTCTCGGCGTTTACAGCATCACTCTCGTAGGTTTCATTAAATTTCAGGCTGGCATCCCTTAATGCGACCGCCAGAGCCCTCTCAAAATCGCTTGTAACCGCTAAAACCACCTCCTTAGCCGGCTCGTACTTTAGCAGCCGCCTACCTGCGTTCATCTGGTATACGGAGAACGACACTGAGAGGATCACTATGGACATCACTATTGCCAGCGCCAGTATGATTTGCCCAAGATTATTCCTAAGGATTCTTCTCATTTAAATTTTCACCTCCCTTTCGCCAAAACCAAAATAATATAGTAACTTTCACCCCCATTTTCACCACTCCGAGAAGTGTAAATCGCCATTGTGGATGATTTCTCAGGCAACTTGCCGAGTTCATCGGGGGACATGTTGCTGACACTAACAACCTCCGTATTATCTTCACACTTAAAGACTGTGAGATTATAATATATTGAGGGCGAGATTGTTTCCTCGATGAGCATTTTAAGCCTAATGGCTGCATTTCCGCCGCCTTCGTTCAGGATGGATTCGATCGCGTCAGTCTCAATTAAGCTATGTAGGACGTTATAGCCAAGCCTGTCTAAATCCTCCTTTTCATGTAAAACCCATGTGCGCGATGGCATTATTAGGAAGATTGACGCTGAGAAGACGGAAAATATTATTATGGCCGCTATGACCGCCTCGAACATCCTCACCTGCCCCTTATCTGCACCCAACATTCTTTTCACGCATATGCCGCCTAATCCGCCCAATGCTACCACACCAGCCTCCAAACATAAAGCCTAACAATATAGGAGAAGCCCTCAACTGAAACCATCTTCTCAAGCATGAAGCCCAAAGGTAAGGATGGGGAGCGCAATGATACTGTTCCATACTCAACAAGATCCATGAACCTCTGGGCTACAATTAGATCGCTGCCGGCAGCGGCTAAAGCAACTATCGTCCCAGGCTCAACATACTTAACGTATGCTGATCCATCCGTATCCACACCCCATCCAGAGGAAACCTTGAAAATCTCACATTCTCCATCCATAATCGGAGCTATCACCTCATAAATCACGCTGCTGAACACGCTTACGCTTAGCGACAATTTTCGCCCAACTAAAAGTGCGCATTGAACGGATTCTTCACTTCCAGAAGGTACAAAAACCTTCGGCACGCGTATGCCGCGATAATCAACAACAAATATCACCACCGCTGGACCGCTTGGCGCATCGCCAAACTCTATGGTGCATGCGCCGTCAGGCCCGGTTGCATTATTTACGAGGAGACCCTCGTAGATTTGACCACCACTCAAATAATACATTTTAGCCGTCACATCCGCATATTGGATTGGATTTATGCCATCAACCGATTTCACGCTGACCCTGCACCCTCCTGAAATTTCTTTAACTGTGATATTGAATTGCGGCAGAATTTCTATTGTGAATCCGTATTCACGTGTATTCAGCCCTAGGAGCTCGCTTACCTTCTGCGGCGAGATATAGAATGGATTTGCATCGTTTTTTAGGCGCAGGATTTTATCTGCATCAAGCACGTAGGCTTCCCTAACGGTTCTACTCTGGTAGGCTAGTCCGAACGATCCCAGGTTATTTTCGTCGATAGTGGTATTGCTTCCCCAATCTACCGGGTCTCCCGGATTTAGGAGTATCTGCGTCATTATTGACTGCGCAATCCTCTTCAGGCCCTCCCTTTCTGAGGCTACTTTAAGTGGCTCAGTGGTCATTGTAAGCATGAGGTTTGAGGCTAAGAGTATGGCGATTACAGCTAGCGCCGCGAAGATATACTCATGTATGTGCATCACTCAGCCTCCCAAACCCCGATTCCAGCCCATATCAAGTTGGCCCCGGACTCTTCCAGCTTCCCCTCCACCCAGCCCCAAACAACAACTTTTTCTCCGCTGCTGCGTATGCCGCTGTAAATTTTCCCAGAAGACTTTATCACGCCGCCCTTAGAGGGTAAGAGAACCCAAGGATCGTTCGCAGTGTAGATTATTACGTTTGATTCAACGGTATTTAGCGGTATTTTAAGGGATACTGAAACATCGCGCCTGCTGATCAGATAAAGGTTTATGATGGGGCTGTTCTCGGAATCCCTCGTTAGTTCCACTGCGTATGCGTAGCCGCTTAAATCAGGCGGAAGCTCAAGAATCTTAATCGTGGCATATTTATCTAAGAAGTTTTTGAAATCCACCAGGGCTATTATTTCCATAAGGTTTGTTTGAATATATTCGCCGACTTCCCTCAGCTGCTGCCTCAGAATGTCCGACTGTACATGCGAATATGTTATTATGAAGTAGGATGCCACAGAAATTGTTAATAGCATTAGGGCTATGCTACCTATCACATGGCTTATTGGAACATCCAACCCGCAGCAACCCCCCAAATCATGATAGTGAAACCTCCACCTCCGACTCTACAACAATAACGATCACATCGTTGCCATTACTGAAGGAGGGAGAATAAAATTCAGAAATAGAACCTACTTGAACCGAGACTACCGGAGTCTCTCTCTCACAATTATATGATTTGATTTGCACGCCCTTATTTTGGGCGCTCACCCTTAGTAGTCCAGAACCGCCCATGCTTTTGCTTTCAGCCCGCTTCACTTTAAAGAAGATTATTTCTACGACGTTGTATCCGCTAGTTTCATCTGTGAAGTTAATTACTTTAACTCTATTATAGTCAAGCTTTATCTGCGCAACCCCATCCTTGTTCTCTATCCTTAAGTAGCCTAGGGGCGCCCCAGCACCACTAACGATCAGCGAATTCTCCCCTCTTAATGGAGAGTTAGAAGAGGATACGAATCCTCCGGACCTATAAGTAAATGTTAGCGTTTTAAACGTTACCGTCTCTAAGCCAGATACATTAATAGTCATATCATCGCCTTCAATCACGCTCAGCGCTCCGCTATTCAGGTTGAATTGAACGTAGCTTCCCGCGCCCTGCTTCAGCCCAGCCTCCTCTATGATTTCGTCTAAGAGCATCATGTTTGTTTTCGCCTGCTCAAACTCTGTGTTTTGAACCCTCATCTCCAGAATGTTGGCTGAAACAAAAGCCGCTATTATAAGGATCACTAGGAGAATGCTTGTCAGTATGACCGCTGATATTACGGGTGAAATAGCCAGTCTGCTCCTCCTAAGCTTAAGCATAAGAGCCGCATTGAACTTATTCCGCATTAACTTGCCGCGCATAGATGTTTCACCAGAACTTGAATAGCTGGAAGCTCACCGTCAGCCATATGCCGGCCAGAGACGCTAGTACCAGATATAAGCCTACTTTGAAGCCTGATGAAACCCTGCCGGACACAAGCTTTCCAGATGTCAGCCCGAATATGAATGAGTGGAATATTAGAGGCGTAAGTAGGGTTTTATTTAAATATATGAAGGGAACTGTTGCTCCAACCGTTGATGTTACATCCCTAAAGAATAGGATGAACATTGATGTTGTCGCCGTTAGGAGGAGAGCCCCAATGTAAGGTATCATTGCCAGCGGCGCCAGCACAGACCTCCTTTCCTGCTCGATCAGCATTATTGACTCCGAGAACTCGGCTAAAGTTTCCAAGCTCTCCTCAGTTCCACCGCCAACAGAGAGCGTATCAACAAGCAGATAAACATTTATTAGGGCAAGCCAGTTCTTAACGCTCTTCTTAAAGTCCTCAAAAACCTTCTGCAGGGGCAGCCCCCAACCTATCTCTGAACTTATCAGTTTTAAGCGCTTTGAAAACTTACCGTAATCCTTACGTGAAAGAATTATTATGCATTTCTCAGGGCTTAAACCCGTCTTCCTGTTCTCCACAAGGTCCCTTAGGAAGCTGGTTACACCCTGCAATATGCCCTTCTCCTCGCTAGAGTAATAGTGATCCATGATGGCGACTGGGAGGGCGACGACTACGAGAGATAGGGCTAAGCCTAGGGCCGGCTCGCTTCCCTCATTGAAACCTAAGATCTGCCGGATATATATCACAAAATCCTTCAGGGAGGGCAGTATAAACAGCGGCGTATCCGCAAAGAAGGGTATCGCCATCTGATTTGCTAGGAAGAAGCCCAGGGGCACCGATGCAAGTAGCGCCGTGTACGGCTTCCAATTTGAAATTGGATAATTTATTTGAAGCGCATCGCCCAGATACATGAAGGCGAATGAGGCAAGCGGCAAGAGTATAAATGAGAACAGGAAGAATGATTCCTGCGATAATCCTCCAGCGGCCTGAGGTAAACTGAGCGATATAACAAACATCATGTATAAGCCTAAAGCGCCTAGAATCCCAACGATTATGTATGCTTCAAGAAGCGTGCCCAAATGCTCACCCATGGCCCTTATGCCAGCCGCCATCTTCCTAAACATCATATCCGTCTGACTGTAAAGGTAATGCAGAACATCTCCTCCGGTTCTAAGCGTTGAGGCGTATCCAAGAAGCAGATCCTTATAATCCTTTATATTCACAACCTTCGCAGCCCTCTCCATCGCCGATATCGGATCCGTGCCGGTTGCCAAAACTATGCGTTGGATCCGGTCAATTTCATCGCGGAGCTTAGGTAAAAGATCCGTTCTCCTAAGCCTTAGTAGGCTGGCATATGGCGACAGCCCCCCACGGGCCATAACGCTTATGTACATTGATGCATACGGTATCTCAACCTTAAGCCCAGATATTCTGTTTGAAACCGAAAAACTCGGCAGGAGTAAACCTGCGAGCAGCACTACCACCGGCGGTAAACTAAAAATCACATAGAATATTGGGTTAAACATCATCTGCCTCCAAACTCCGCCGAGTAAAAGTAGCATTATCAGCATGATCGCGCATGAAATGATGGCGGACAATATTGTTCCAAAAGCCACAATTGACAAGTAGACTTCCGGATGCATCTTCATATTTGCGGCTTCCATATCCTCATCTATTCTACGAAATGCCTTATGCAGCGCCCTTCCAATAGAACCAAAATATGCGTAGCAGAAGTCCTCTACGCTCATTCTTCAGCCACCTTATCCCCCGCTCTCCCCCTCAGATTCCTTTGGGAAATCTTCAGATGGATCCTCCGCTTTTTCTATCTGCGGGACCGTCCAAGATAGCAAAATTAATTTATCCTTAGCCTTGCGAGCCTCCTTTGCCTCATATGTCTCTCGCACCTCCCGCATTTCCCGCGCTTCCCGCACCTCCTGCGCCTTCGGCAATTCATACGGGATCATCCCGACTTCAGCTGGAGCTATCTGATCAACCGAAAGCATTAGCTCCCTGAATAAATCCTCAATTCCGCCTTGAACCTGTTCCTCAGCTTCAAGATGGGCGGGTACGCTTAGCCCTCTATTATGGTAGTAATATCTCATTATTATCTGGGCCACTTCTCTCTGATCCCGAATGTTCTTCTCAGCCATAATACTTAGCAAACGCTCCCTCCGCTCTATTTCCTTAAGCAGATCCGCCTTGGTTACGCCATGTTTTTCAGCTATCCTGTCCAGGAGAACACTTCGGTTTAAATCCAACTCTATTACATCTTTTGTAGGCAGCCAAGATGCAATATGATTATATTTATCGAAGTCAATTATTTCCCAAGCATCCCTTATTCTTCTACCGAACCTCGGTCCGCCAACCCCATTTGGAAGATCAACCCTTGAAACGTACAAGCAGACGTTCATAAGGGGTATGTAAACCTCAGCGACGTTCATCGGCGGCGACGTAAGCCTCTTAACAGTGTGGTCCAGGCTGTCGGCGTGCATTGTACATATTCCGCCGTGTCCAGTGGCAACAGCCTGGAATAGGACGTACGCTTCCTCACCCCTTATCTCGCCAACTATTATGTAATCAGGCCTATATCTCAAGCTGAGCTTCACAAGATCGAAAAGCGATATTGAGGTTGTATCTGAAACCCCAAATGCGAAACCCCTTCTGCTCACAAGCTGAACCCAATTCTCATGAGGCGGATTAAGCTCCGCAACCTCCTCAACCGTTATGATCTTATCGTTCGGCGAGATAAGGCTGGTTAAAGCGTTCAGGGTGCTCGTCTTACCAGCCCCTGTTCCCCCAATAATCATCAGGTTCATCTTGTTCTCTAGAAGAAGCCATAGGTAAGCCGCTAGCCTAGCGTTAAATGTACCAAGCTTAATTAAATCTATAACTGAGAATGGGTCAGGCCTAAACTTCCTTATGCAGAATGTGCTCCCATGCATTGAGACCTCACGCATAAACGTGCACGCTAACCTATGTTTTTCCGGCAGCGCCGCGTCAAGCACAGGGTGGGCGCTTGAAATATGCTTACCAGATATATGCGCGAGCTTAATAATGAAGTTATCATAGTAGAATTCATCAACGAAACGTATGTTTGTCGGTATGCTCTCGTATTTTCTATGCCATATGTAGACGGGCTTATTCACACCATTACATGAAATATCTTCGATGTTTGGATCAAGCATTAAAGCGTTCAATTCACCGTAGCCGGCCAAATCGCGAACAACATAATAATAGATCTTTTCCAGCGACTCCCCATCGAGATTTTTCGCTATTGAGCGCCTATACTTTTCAGTTAGCCTCTTAGCCTCACTTAAAACATATGACGCCGCGTCGACATCAAGGGTCTCCGGCGCCTGAAGCTCACGGCTTATAATGGCGATAAGCTTTTCGTAGGCATCTCTTTCACGACCATCTAATTTAACCTCGTCAACAAAGTAGTGGTAGCCAACGCCCAGCTCAGGCGACATGACGATGTAAACCTTTGCGAAGGGCTCCTTAACCCAATACTCATCTATAACAGTATATGTGGGCTTAAACTCTTGAACAGCAACATAAACTTGGTTGGAGGCGTCCTTACGTTTCTTTTCTTCATTTGAACGCCTGCTTAGCTTAAATAAACCTGAAAATCCCCGCCTGCGCGTCGTACTTGAACTTGAAACCGCCGCATTGGATTCATCTACATGTTGACCTTGCTGCATTTTCCCCTCTCTCGCTCAAATTATTAATATTTAATTAAATCCCAATATATATTATTATTGATAGTTTTGACATAAATAAACCCAAAATTTACATAGTTAGTTGTAAGAACCATGATGCGATTAAGCGAAAAATGATTTTGCGAAGACCCACGCAAACGAGCATTATGCGGAAAACTCAAAAGATATGTACCGCCATTTTTCAATATATTGTTAATCGCCTCATCTAGCGAAAAGGCTGATAACTGAATCATCCTACATCCTCTCATTTTCTAATTATAGTTAGAATAGGCTGATAATAAACAATTAGGAAATACAGATACTTTTTTAAAATTACATAATTAAAATATTTGTAATGAAAATAGAGTTATATATCTATCTTAAACATTTATCCCCCTTGTTGCCAACATGTGGTAAAGATTGCAAAATCCATGAATTAATATCAGAAAAATGCGGATTTGAAAAATATATAGTTCCCAACAAATATATTATGGGGATCAGATGGACATGTACGAATGGGTTGACCCTCTAAGATTTCTGTTATGCCTACTCTTCCTTCTCATAGCATCAATATATGACATTAGAACTAGGGAGGTTCCAAACTGGATATGGGCCGTCTTCGCGCCTATAGGTTTAGCTTTAACGCTTGCATCATTAATGCTTGGCGGATGGAGCTATCCGCGTATAACTATGCTGGTTATATCCGCAATTTTAACAATATGCCTCTCACTAGCGCTCTTTTATATAGGCATGTTCGGCGGGGCCGATGCAAAAGCCCTGATGTGCCTGGCGGCAGCCATGCCGATTTACCCGGAAAAATTTGAGCTGACCGCTAAGTTTCTTTTACCTATGCCGCCAATATCAACGTTCAATAATGCCGTTTTAGCCGCATCGCTTCTAACCCTCGTAATCTCATTCAGAAATTTAATTGATTTAATCAAGTATAAAGGAAGAATATTTGAGGGATTAGAGGAAGAGAGGCTTGCGAAGAAGATTGCTGCTTTCATCACTGGTTTTAGAGTTGATGCGGAGAAAATACGTGGTGAAAAACATTACTACATACCGCTTGAAGAATTCAGAATGGGAGAGAACGGCAAATTGATTAGGCGTCTAAAAATATTAAGGAGCCTAAACGCTGAAGAGCGGGAAGAAAAATTAATTCCAAAGGAATTGAGCGGAAAAATTTGGGTGACTATGGGTTTACCCTTTCTGGTATTTATAATGCTGGGCTTCCTAGCATCCTTCTTTTTTGGAGACATAATATTCTGGTTAATGACAGCAGCAGCCCAGTAGCCGTCTAAAGCATGAAACCATAGAGTTAAAATATATATTAAAATTGAGGATTTTTCCATCATATGGCTTAATAAGCGTCTTTTCTACTTTAGACTAGGCTATACAAAAATGAACCAAAAAGTTCGGCTGACAACCAAGCTGGGTATAAAAAGCGATGAGGATGAGCAATACACTAGGATGGAGAGGACCTTATCAACCCTGGCGAATAAGGACGCGCTGAAAATATTTCAAATGGCAAAGGATGGAATACAGAGCTCAACCGACGCCATGAGGAAGCTCAACCTAACTCAGAAGCGCTACTATATGAGACTGGGCGATCTGATTAAAGCAAACCTAATCCAAAAGGATGACGGAGTCTACAGGCATACAACGCTGGGAAGCTTATTTTACGAGGTGATTAGGCTCCTAGGCCAAGCGGTCGAAAGAAAAGAACAGCTGGAACTTATAGACAAAGTGAAGAGGTCGAAGAACCTCTCAGCGAAGGAACAGAACGAAATAATCCGCGCTGTAGCCAAAGGCGGGATTGATAAATTCATAAACCTAATAGACGGTGGAATAAACCCCATAGGGATAGTCTACAGTTTTGAGGATATCGTTGAGGGAACAATAAAGCTAATAGAAACAGCTGAAAAAGAAGTCTACATAGCATCGCGATACACGGAGAACAGCATAGTTGAAGCCATATTCAGAAATCTAAACCGTGGAATAGAGTGGCATCTTATAAGCGGAGATAAAAATAATTTATCGCAGAAAATTCGGATGATAAGCACGCTGCTCTCCCATCCAAAAACGATAAAAATGTATTATGACATATTCCGCTCCGGGAACGTCCGAACAGGATACGTGGAAAATCTACCATTCAGCTTTATAATTGTCGATGGAAAATACGTCGGAATAGAGGTGCCGAAACCGGAAAGCGGCGAATTTCTCGCAGGCTTCTTCCTAGAAAACAAGGTTTTCGCTGAGAAACTCATAGAAACATTTAACGCATTAATGGCCAGAGCTAAGGAAGACCCAAGAAAAGAAGCATTGAGAAAGTACGTGGACAAGGCTCCGCAAGAAATATTTGAGGATTTAAAGTAAAAATCATCATGTAAAAATCTTTTAAAAAAACACTATAATTTTATTCAAGGTTGAAAACAAATTTTAGCTTCCATCTCATTCCAGCATGAAAGATGTATATTTACGCGTATTAAGAAGCGATAAGTGGCAACGCGCATTAAAATCCTTGAAACACGCATGGAAATCACCGCAGTTTTAGAGGGAAAAGCCCGCTCATATTGGCTATGTATTAAGGCTCGTATAGCGAGGGCAATAATATTTCCATATGCAACGTTAATAGCAACCTTCGTAGCCTCAAGGGGCATCCCACCGATCCCTCCGGTGATGATGGCGACGGGGGCGGGACTATTAATCGCCCTGGCAGTTTACATATCTAATGACGTGGCAGATCTGGAAACCGACATAGCTAATTTAGTTACTCGTCCAATTGCGCAAGGAAAAGTTCTAGAGAAGGACGCTCTAACATTGTCGGCAATGCTTTACCTGGCAGGAGCCATCTTAGGCTCCCTCGTGAACCTAGCTACACTATTCTTCTGCATCCTGGGTGTTGCATTAGGCGTTGCATATTCCTTCTCACCTGCACGCCTTAAAAGAAGATTTCTCCTTAAACAGGTTGCCGTTGCCAGCGGCGGGTTCATAGCGAGCCTAACCGGGGGGGTAGCGGTTAACAGGTTATCATCAAGCGTAATGTTCGCCGGCTTCATATTCTTCACATACGCTATGGCAGCTGTTCCCATAGTAGATTTAGGCGACATCATGGGCGACAGAAAGGAGGGACGGAAGACGCTACCATTAGTTTTGGGTCCAAGGTATACGGTTAGACTTGCAATATCAATAATAATTGCTATAATAGTAGCTGGCGTATTCGGATATTTACAGTTGGGCTTTAATGTTGCCCTGCCGATCCTAGGAAGCATGGCATGCTTCTTGTTTATTTATACAATATACCCGCTTTTCAACCGATGGAGCGACCAAACATATTGCCGAAAACTAACAAATAAAATAACACTGCTACATTTCCTCCTTCAACTCGCAATAGCATTAGGATCAATATTTTAAATTTGCCACAATAAAAAAGAAGACAACTCATAGAAGCAACGTTAAAGCTAAATAAATGAGTGGACATACAAAATACATTATAATGGGCCATAACTTTCTAATTGTGTCAGATTTTTTCTCCGAATTCTTCATCAAGACGATCCCTTCTAAAGAATCCAGCTTGGAGTATAGCGTTTAATCTAATTTAATGATTGTGAAGAAAAAATATTGACGGCTAATCTAGTTTAAATTTTAATTTAAAATCTAAAGAAGATTGAAGATTCTTTTGATTTTAATGGTGCTTAAGGTCCTTGGACAAGTTAAATATGCTCAGATCATGTCAGACACTAGGTTGAGATTTCTTAATAACCATGTTGTCAATTATCAGGCATAATGCCTTAAAAACTTCTTCCTGATCAAGATTATTGACATCAAGTATTACGTGGAACGGTTCAAAATCCTCCCCTAACCTAAATCCATAGAGTCTCCTATAGATCTCCTTAGTTTTACTCTCCCTTTCTCTAATTAGCCTTAACGCCTCCTCGACGCCTATTCCATCCCTTCTAGCGACCCTTTGGGCTCTAACATTCTCTGAGGCTTCAAGCCAAATTTTAAAGCAGCCGTTCCTTAAAAGCCAAGGCATCGTCCAGCTATCTAATACAACATTACCCCCTCTAGCCCACTCAAGCATTTTTTCATCAACGCGCCTATCAAGATCAGGATTATCCAAACGCTTTTCCATGAAATTTATGCCTCCGCCAGTTTCCCACCAGCCCCTCTCAGCCGTTTCGTAGCCCATCTCCGCTGCAATATTCTTCAGAGCCTCCCCACCGGAACAGTATCTAAGCCCATAATGTTCAGCAATTCTCCTCGCAACAGTACTTTTCCCCGAACCTGCCAGACCAGAAATACATATAACAATCTTCTTCTCATCAGAGGCCTTTTCAGAAGACGAGCCCATTCATCACCACCTAGACGACGCAGACACCCCTACATCCTTGCCCCCAACCCCATCTCAACATTAAAGATCCTTGAAAGAACAAAGTTGAAGAAAAGTGAGCATACAAGATACCAGTAGAAAAAGGATAGGGGGGTTCTCTGCCAAAGCAAGGGTATAAAGGCAACGGGTTCTAAACCGTAAAAGTAGGTTAGCGCCCACCACATTATGAGTAGAGGGATAAATGTGATCAGGGTGGTCTTCGTTTGCTGCCCAGAGATCCTGGCCCTCATCTGCATTATTTGAACTTCATGCTTCTTAACCCTTGCCATAAGCTTCTTATCACCTGTCCTTTTAGCAAGCTCTTTCTCAGCGTTCCATTTTTCAATCTCCTTCTGCCATTCCGAAATTAAACGTCTATCAACAAATTTACGATTCAGCAGCATAGTTACTAGGGAAATCGCGAAGGCCAGAAGCATTATGAAGATTGTTGAGTATGGAATTACCCTAAGAAACTCAGGCAGCAGATTTTCAACCCCCCAGAAACTTTCTTATTCCAGGATATATCTCCTCAATGCGTTCACTCATTATCTGCTGATAGTATTGATATATTATTCCCACGGAGAGCAATATGCCAGTTCCTGTTCCAAAGGCCCCGAAAAAGTCAGCTAAAGCCGCCAATAAGCCAACTATTAAGCCGCCCAGCAATGTAACGATTGGAATGTACCGCTTCAAGATGGATTCAATCGGCTTCTCAGACCTCCTAAAACCAGGAACCTGCATGCCTGAATCGACAAGTTGCCTTGCAACGGTCTTAGGATCCAGCCCCCCAACCTCAAGCCAAACCCACGAAAAGACGACGCAGAAGAAGATCAGTAAGACTGCGTAAACAGCGTATCTAACAGGATTCCCAAGCACATCCATGAACCCTCTCGGCGCCACAACATAATATGCCACTCCACCCCTCGGTTGGAGAGAACCGCTCTGAGTGTACTCAAAATCTCCGAAAAGGCTAATCCACGGGCTTAAACTTAAATTGTTGTGATAATTATTCCATAATATTTGGGATATCACATATATGTTTCCAAAAAGCGCCGATGCGAATATAACTGGCAGGTTGGAAACATACAGCAGACTTATCGGGTATCTGCCCCTAAAGCCCCTAAAACGCGAATGAGCTATGGGAATCTCAACCCTGACACCTTGAGCATAAATGCAGAATAAGAAAATGCCTATGGTTAATAATAGTCCAAGTATGCTTGGATCATCCCCTGGACGCATAAAAAGGCTGCTAAGCGAGCCGCCAGTAATTAAGGATTGAATCATAGCTGAAATTATCCCCCTGTACTTTACAGGCTCGCTTAGAGACGGCATTGTTGAGAAGCAGTCGAGCATTATGCGCTGAGCCACACCGGCCAAAATGAAGAGGCTTATGCCGCTTCCAATACCCCAACCCTTTTGAATCATCTCATCTAGAAGTAGGACGATTAGGCCGGCAATGATTAGCTGAATGAAGATTATTACCGCTTGATTAGCGCTTAAAGTGCCAAAGAAGCCGCCTATAAGATAAGCGGATGCTTGAACAACGGTCATGATAACCGAGAAAACTTTACTTACGCCGGAGAATAATGATCTATCTTCAGGATCAGAGAAATCAACGCTTATAAAGCCTGAAGCGGCGAGCAGCTGTAATATCAAGCCAGCTGTAACTATTGGGCCTATGCCCAGCTCCATCAATGTTCCCTTGCTTGAGGCGAAGATCACCCTATAGAAAAGTATGTCTTCACCTCTTCCTAAGCCGTAGAGTGGTATTTCGCTCATAACCAGATAAATGATTAGGGCAGCTGCGGTCCAGAGAATCTTCTCGTTAAAGCTTACTCTACGTTCCGGAGCCTTAATCTCCGGAATGAACTGGATAACCGGCTGAAAGGCTTTTAGGAATCTACTGGTCAAAGTTCCCCCCTCAAACATTTGGGAGCATATTTCTAGCTTGCAACCTCAGTTTCTTCTTCAGCAGATATTATTTCTCCACCAGCCTCTTGAATTTTTCTCAAAGCTGTTTCGCTATATGATGAAACTTTAACCCTTACTGGGAGGGTTATTTTTCCCTCGCCAAGTAGCTTCGTATATCCAATCTCCCCTAAATCTATAAATATTTTTTCACCCTTCCTGCTTTTAGACGCCATATTTAAAGCTATTTCCTCAAGATCCTTTAAATTTATGCATCTAACATCTTTCTTAAGGCTTTTCGGGGAAACGAACCCGGTTTTACCAAAGTAGTCTGGTTCATACCTTAAAACCCAAGACCAGCCATGTTTATGCCTACCAGCCCTTCTCTCACCTTTTGAGCCGCTCTTTCTGTGCTGCCCAACTCTACCATAGCCGCATGTTCTAGAACCTCTCTTCTTTCGAGTTTTTCTGAGACTATGTGGCATATCATAAGCCCCCTAAAGGCCTAAATCATCCTCTTCAGTAAATCGTTTATTGCTTCACCCCTATATCCGGTTACTCCACCGCTCTTATAGCTCTTCTTTACACTATTTTTATAACCCTTACTTGGCGGGTGAAGTCGGAAAACGGGCTTAACGCCCGGAATTCTCTTAAACTCAACCTGCAGATTATATATGGCTTCAGCCAGCTTATCTATGGATTCGAAACCAATTTCTTTGGCATACTCATCCGTGATATCTTTTTCCCCAATAAGTCTGCCTCTTCTCCTCAGGAGGAGCGCAATGGTCTCCTTTGAAACCTCGCCCCAAGTCACGTGATTCTGCAATTTTTGCAGCATACCAAGATAAGAAGGACGATCGTCAATTAAGGTTGCATGGCAATTGCCCGTTAAATTAAGCATCCTTAATGTGTCTTCTACGTCTCTTCTAACATTGATTGTTCCGCGAACTCGAACAACTGCTAGACATTTAGCGCCTTTCTCCAAATCTCTTACCTCACCCAATCTAATGGTGTAATAACTTCGTATGTTTTCTTAAGGGCGTCAAATATTGCGTATGTAAAGGATGGAACAGTTCTCGTCGGGCCATAGCTTCTCATCCAGCAGTCTTTGATGCCTGCAAGCCTAAGGATAACCTTAGCAACCTCGCCAGCAACTAAACCTAAGCCTCTAGGGCCAGGAATAATTTTGACCTTCACAGCGCCGCATTTACCAGTAACCTCAAAGGGCAACGAATGAGGCTGCCCACATCCACACTCCCAGCTTCCACAACCCCTATGAACGATCGTCATATTAAGACGAGCATCATTTGCAGCTTTCTCTATTGCATTGCGCACTTGCGCGTCTTTTCCAGAACCTATACCTATATAGCCATTCCTATTTCCAACAGCAACTATCGCCTTAAACCTAGATTTTTCACCAGCGTCAGTTTGTTTTTGCACCAGACTTATATTTATAACCTCCTCCTCAAGATTGGGAATGAGAACATCCACTATTTGAGGTTCACTTATCTTAAACCCGCTGACAAATACCTCCTCTAAAGATGAAAACCTACCCTCCAATACCATTCTACCCAGTTTTGTACGCGGAACCCATTCTTCAGAGCCGCTTGACCTTTCGCCCAATTGTATTCACCCAGCAGACCTGAATTAATGTCGGTATACGCTCATTAATTTTCAAAGAAACAATACAGAGATTAAATTTAAACTTATCTGCTCTTCCAACGGACGTGGCAACTTAAGGTTCACGTTGCCCGTATGCTAGATATCTGGCACGCTGTTGCATCACATATTGACATAATCTCCCCCAACATCTATCGAGAAGATTTCTGGTCAGTCTGCTACGAATATGCTCGATTGGATAATCCGCTCTTTATTCCTGAAACTGTTCATAATGAGCGAAGTGCAGCATATGTTTTTTATGCTATAGGTCAGCATAGCGCTATAGGTTTTTCCCCATTTGCAATCGACGATATTGCCGAACCGGAAAGCATTGTGGATGATGGATCATATGGGTACCGACATACAGCATCTCTATGGCGAGAAATAAGGGCGCGAGTGAGAGGATTTAGTTGCGAGCTTGGAGATTATCGGTTGCAGATAAGTTTTACACGCGAACTAGCAGAAAGGGTTCGCGCGTTTTGGCCGGGCTTTCCATATGAAAGCAAGGTTCCAGCAGCAGGATTAATAATCGCTGTAGAGAACGACAAATATATTGTGGCTGGAACAAGCTTTCTACTTAAGTCCCTGCCAAAAGACAACTTTTCATCAAACGTAGAGATCTTATGGGTTGATGAAGGCTCGTTTAGAGATGGCGAGTGGATTCTAGGGAGGCGCTTAAATGGGGATGAAACCGGCCATGGTTCTTGGGTTTACTTCGACGATAAGCCTAGGGTTCATGAATCATGCATAATTAAAGTACACAGCCATCCTTTAATTTAAGGACACCTCTCAAAATATTTGAGCGTTTTTCTCCATAGTTTGTAGAATGGAGTTTTAAGAAGAATATTTAAAATATAGCTTAGAGAAATAGCGACGGAGTTCATGGACTAAAATGCTAACCGCCGCAACTGCAAAAAACGCCGGGATGAGCACTAAAGGACCCTGCCGCGCAGCAATTGTATCCACCACGCTATAGACGCGCCTAGCAGGGCTGCCAAAAAAATGCCAAGCTTCCAAGGTTCCGAAGCCTATGAAATAGAATTCCGTAAGTCATAACCTTAGAAAGCTAAGCCCATAGTCTCTTATCTGCTGCGGGACCTCATAGAGATGGAAGTCTCTGTGAAAAATGTTCCAGGATGGGGAAGTATACCTGTCAGCTGTGGTGTAGATGACCTCGCATCCGCGCCCCTCTAGCCATGATATGGCTCCATCCACCAGAGATTTACCGACCCCTCTTCCTCGGAACTCTTTGTCCGTAACCAACGCATCAATGTAGCCCTATCCGCTTACCTTTTAAAATCTGTATTCGCACAGAGACAGCACCAACTATCTCACAATCATATTCTGCAACTAAGGCGCCTCCGCCCTGCTCCCTCGCGCTCTTCTGTGCCTCATTAAAAGAGAGCTGGAAGACCATTCTGTCGGTTATGCTAAGGCTTCTCTTGAATAGTTTCTCAACTTCTCCTTTTTCGCTTGGCTGCATTTCGCGGATCAGAATTTGCATATATTAAAGTCTCCAGTAGGATGCGAACACATTATAATATTCACAAGTTTAAAGTTATCTCTGATTTCTATATTCCAGCTTCCTCTAATGCTCTATTTACCTATAACCATTAAACTACTTATCTTTCAAGCCTCATTTCTTTCTAAGACAAAGTAACTATTATTAGAAACCTTTAATCTTTTTTATTAGCCAAACCATCTTTCTAGCGAAGTTTCTTGCGGTTGCCAATCCCTCATCATCTTTTAACACGTCTCCCTTCTCTCTTCCAAAAGCTATGTTCCAGTATGTTGAGCCTGGAACTATCATGCCTTGATGTAGAAAGAAGAAGAGCATCTGGGCGAACGTGAAGTTTTGTCCAGCCCTCCTGGCGACAACAATTGGTCCGCCAACCTTATTCTCAAATATTCTCCCCTTAGCGCCTGAGACATATCCCGCCCTATGAATTAATGCCATAATCTGCGGTGTTGCGGACCCAAAGTAGACTGGTGAAGCCAATATTATGCCGTCAGCCTTAGCCATTTTGTCAAAAATCTCCTGAAAGTCATCTTTTATTCTGCATTCCCCGGTTTTTCTGCATGATAGGCATGCGTCGCAAGGCTTAATCTCTTTCTCAGATAATCTTACGAGTTCTGTTTCAGCACCCTCTTCTTCAGCGGCCTTTAGGGCTTCATTAACAATTATCTCAGTATTGCCCCCAACCCTTGGGCTTCCAACAATACCAATTACCTTAATCATTTTCAGCCACTGAAATTGAGAGAGCCTTATCTCCTAATTAATCTTACTATTCCAGTTTTCTATTAAGCCGGAAGTTCAAGATAGTAAGTTGGGATTAAAAATTTGGTATAAAAATGATTTAGGTTCTTTGGTTCTAAGAATAATCTTTCATTAGTGCTTAGCGTTCTATCTCCAGCCAAGGATACAGCTCTTTAAGTTTACGCATCGCCTCCTTGACCTTTTCCTCCGGATACTCGTATGAGGGTAACCTTTTATTGAGGTAATCATCGAAAGCCTGCATGTCGAAATGTCCATGTCCGCAGAGGAGGAAAAGTATAGTCTTCTCTTCACCGGTTCTCTTACATTTTAGGGCTTCCTCTATTACGGCTTTTATCGCATGGCTCGGTTCAGGGGCTGGCACAATCCCCTCTGTTCTAACAAACTGGTTTGCTGCGCCGAAGACATCAACCTGATTATACGCTATCGTTTTAACTATGCCCTCCTTACTTAGCAGGCAAAGCGTTGGCGCCTTCCCATGGTAACGTAGTCCACCTGCATGTATCGGCGCAGGTATGAACATGTGTCCAAGAGTGTACATTTTTAACATGGGTGTTAGACGCGCAGAGTCGCCATGGTCATATGTGTAAAAGCCCTTTGTTATTGATGGGCAGGCTGTAGGTTCAACGGCTAAGAACTGAACATCTTTAGGCGCTCTTCCCGAAACCTTATCATGGTAGAATGGCCAGAAAAGCCCGGAGAAGCTGCTTCCACCACCTATGCAGCCAACCACTAGGTCTGGGTAATCGTCAACAAGCTCCAGCTGTTTCTTCGCCTCCAGCCCAACAACCGTCTGATGGAGCAGGACATGGTTAAGGACGCTTCCAAGAGAATACTTCACGTTTTTATGCGTCACAGCGTCTTCTATAGCTTCGCTTATCGCTATCCCAAGGCTTCCCGGGTTCTCTGGATTCTCCTTAAGTATTCTTCTTCCGCTTTCAGTGTTGATGCTTGGGCTTGGATAAACCTCCGCGCCCCATAGTTCCATCAGCATGCGCCTATAAGGCTTCTGGTTATAGCTAACCTTCACCATGTAGATTGTTGTTTTAAGCCCGAAGATCATGCAGCCGAATGCGAGGGCTGATCCCCATTGTCCAGCCCCGGTTTCGGTGGTTAACCGCTCAACGCCATCCTTCATGGCGTAGTATGCTTGAGCAACCGCCGTGTTAGGTTTGTGGCTTCCCGGCGGGCTGACCCCCTCATACTTATAGTATATTTTGGCCGGCGTTCCAAGCGCCTTCTCAAGCCCGATGGCCCTGTAAAGCGGCGTAGGTCTCCAAAGCATATATGCCTCACGTACCTCATCAGGTATATTTATCCAGCGCTCCTGGCTGACCTCCTGAATTATGCACTCCTTTGAGAAAAGCGCCATTAAATCCTCCGGCTTCACAGGCTCCTTTGTTGCAGGGTTTATCGGCGGCGATAGGGGTTTAGGGAGATCCGGAAGTATATTGTACCATTGTTTAGGAATCTCCTCTTCACTTAACAGTATTTTTCTCATTTAGCATCCTTCCGAATGTAGAATATTGATCTCATAAGTAATATTTAAGTCTTTTGTGAACATTTTTGCACAAGAATACCTCAAAAATATGGATGAAGGCCATTCCTTTATTTCCATCATTTAAATAAGTTTACTTGGAATTTTAATTTTGAACTCGTCTCTAAACTATTTAGGTTTTGACTAGTCAATGTTGCTTGCAGGTTTTGGATGCGCTTTAACTATGTGTTCATGTAGATTTTTAGATTCGCTCATGTTAAAATGTGAGGATATGATAGAGAATATTGATTGATCATGCTTTCAGCGAGGGATTTTGCGCCCAGCAATGAGAAATGCATCGAGATAATACGGGAGCTGAGGTGGAAGAGGGGTCTAAGATGCGTTTTCTGCGGGTCTGAGAAAGTGGTTAAGCGTGGCGGGGATAAAAAAGGGGTTTCAGAGGTATCTTTGTAGGGGTTGCGGAGGAAGCTTCAACGATAGGACTGGAACCTTGGGAATGGTTCTACCTGATAAAGGAGTATTCGGCGAACAGGAGCATCTACTCCATAGCTCCCGACCTTGAAAGGCCATACAACACCGTATACTACTTTCTAAAGAAGGTTAAGGAGGACCTGCTTACAGAGGAGATCGCCATCAAGCTAAAGGAGAGGTTGAGGTGGACGAGACCCACATAACAGCCGGAGAGAAAGATAACAAGAATCTGTCAAGAAGCCCTAGGAAGCATGTGGAACCCGAAGGAGGAAGGCCTAGAAGAGGGTAAGGTTTCCAGCTCAAAGAGTGAAGGGTCTCTACCCGCACAGCTAAGATGTAAAAGGCCGAGCAACCAAAAAGTTTTTTGTAGCAAGAGCGATATTTTATTCTTTAGTTTATCAACTTTCTCTCTGAGCAGTGTAGCTTAGAGGGAGAGAGGTTTACGCGTTTTTAGTGGTGGAAAGATAAGGTATGGAAGGCGTTAACCCGCAAAACCTACTCTCAAGGCTTTATTCAGCAGCCTGTAAAGTTGGGCGAGAACGCTTTTTGTGGATCCGAGGCTCTGGCTGATGCTCATTGTCAGATGCTCCGTAGGAATCGAGCTTATTTTCAATCGCCCAAAGTGAGGCTGGCCCGCACTACCTTGGCTAGGAAACTGCAGAAGTAGCCGTAATTATTTGGAACGCAATGTCTTCGGTTATAGATCATGCTTCAAATAGACATCTTAAGTAGAAAACCTCAAGGCTGAAGAGGCAACTTGCCTCGAAAAATCTTAGACGCTCATGCCGTGAAAACGTCACAAACCACAAAGTGCCCGAAAAATACTTCGCCATCTATTGTACGGAGTGGCAATAGAGTTTTAGTCTGCATTTTTCGATTATCCATCTTTTGTGATGTATTATGGACTGTTGAGCACTTTTCACCTATTTGAGAGGGATAGGTTTCCTTTAAGTTTAAGTTGCCACGTCCAATTACGCAGGCAAAAGATTTTTAAATATGTTTTTAATCATTCAATGTAGGTGAAAACAGAATGGAGGAAGAAGAAAGAAGAAAAAGACTTGTAAAGCTTATCAAAATTGTGTTAGTTGTAGTCATTGTAATAGCTGGCGTATCCATACCGACTTATGTATACTTCACATTTTTAAAACCACCGCCTGCTACTGGTGTCCCATTTTTCAGATATGCAGAAACCAAAGAAGTCACGGAGTCGGATCATAGTATAACCTTTACGTTTAATTATCAAAAGGTCATGTCGCCATTTAAAAAGTCAATAATTGTGCTTAATGTCACTAGTTGTACAAAAGATGGGACATTGGAAATCCGCCCCCTTAACTACCGCTTAGAAGTGCATACTACTGACACTTTTCCCAAAGTAGGGGAAATCTCATTCACTGAAAAACAGTTATATGATCCTAATGTTCTTAATGTTAAGGAAGGGTCGTCATCACTGGGAATCGTAAACTGGGGCTTTGAGGGTACTGTGCAGTTTATAATATATATAGAATCCGAGTCAGCATGATCTCATCATTCGGCGCAATACCAGCTAATTTTTTGTGAGCGAAAACGAGAATGGAAAAGGGTAGCAAAAGATATAGGGCAACACCCGATATTGTTAAGTACTTTGGCACATTAGTGGAGCGATGGGAAAAATATGCGGCAGATTGTATATACGTTAAGCTGAAAAACATGGATTTTGACGGGATTCTAATAAGGGCAATTCCAGTAGGTTTCGATTTAATAACTACTGACATTAAATATTTATTTGCGTGCGAAGTAGAAGTAGTTCCTGAAAATGAGATGAATCATAAATATCGTGAACTTTACAGAAAACTCAAAAATCTTGAGTGCGAGATTATCTGGAAGGGAAAATTATTGAAGAAGGCAGTTTTTCATCCAATTTTTGATGAGCTTCGAGCCTACATTCCACAAATAGAGTCCTCTAAAACACTTATAGAAATTTTACACGCAAATAAAGATCTCATGAAATTAGTTAACAAGGTAAAACCCGAAGAATTAAATGTGAAATTGTACTCAGGTATAGACATAACTAAATCTATTCAATCGATAAATAATTTTTTAAAATTACAAATAAATTTTTATTACAATCCATCGAAAATTGCTTGGATTGTAAAACTAACCGAAGGTCGTTACGTGATAAGCACAAATCCATACAAACTTACTACTGAAATTTGTTCGCTTCTGAACTTAATTGTCAAAGAGCTAAAAAATATAATTAACTTTGTGGTTTAACTTTTAGACGTGGCAACTTAAGGCTTACCCCTTAAGTGATTGTAGTAGTATGTGACAAAGAGTTGTTCAATGTTTGGCAAAATAGGTTCCAGCATTATGGCTCTCTTCCATCCTTGATGCTTGTTATGCTTTAGATTGACTGTTATCTTGTTGAAGAATACTTTTGTGCGCTGCTTGAAGGATGAGAAGGCTGGCTCTATTAGGCTTCTCATTCCACGTTTAATAGATATAGGGCTATCCAAGCGTTATAGGGAATCTTTAGCCATGGAGCGCCATCCACAATAAATTCTGATTCACCCTCACAATATTTTAAAACGCTCTTAAAGAAGGATTGAGGTTAAGGAGTCCCTTGTTGGGTAAAACCTCATAGTATCAGCTCATTCCTACTAATGGATAAGCTGAGTAAACACAGTACTGTTCGCCGTTAACCTTCTCTTAAGTCGCCGTTTGAAGTTTGAAAGTACATGGCTAAACCAACCTTAAAGCCCAATGGAACCCTGTTCCTCTCAAACAGCCCCAAGCCGCCCAACCAAACCCCCTAACACTAAACATAAGGAAAACGAGATAAGTAGAAATAAAACCTATCTTAAGTTGCCACGTCCCATTGATAGTTAAGAAAAGCTTAAATAATTCAGAGATGAGCTCAATATTAATTAACTACGAAAACATCTAACGCTAGATATGGTTGTTGAGAGGCGCAAGTATGGAAAAGGTGCTATATGAAAAAGTTCCCATAAAGAAAACTGAGAAATATAATAAAGACAATTTCTTACGGACAGTTGAGATGAGAGAGCCTATGTGGATCCCATGTAGCGTATTCTGGCCTCCGGCCACATGGTATAAGTATCGGTATGAATTAAGGGATCTGATGATTCGGCATCCATCCATTTTCACCGAGTCTCAAATACATAATTTGAATTTTGATAATTTCCCTTTTTGGCATAAGGGTACAGAGCGGGTTGATGAGTGGGGGTGTGTCTGGCACTATCTTTATGAGGGATTAGAGGGGCAGGTTAAGATTCATCCGCTAGAAGATTGGAACACCTTTAAATCCTATAAGCCACCGGATCCTTTAAAGATGATTGGGCCTCCCCCGGATAGTCGACCTCCTTTAGAAAGCTGGGATGACATTAGCGGGAGAATAAAGAAAGCGAAGAGGCAAGAGCAATTGACTATGGGTTATTTACCTCACGGTTGCATGTTTCAGCGCCTTTACTATCTACGGGGATTTAGAAATCTTATGCTTGATTTCGTTACTGAACCTCCTCAACTTCAAGAACTTGTCGATATGGTCCTTGATTATAATTTGAAGATGATAAATAAGTGGTTAGAGATGGATGTGGATGTAATGCTTTTTGGAGATGACATCGGGACTCAGACTCGACTTCCAATAAACCCTAAGGTCTTCCGAAAATATCTAATTCCGGCTTATGCTAAAATGTTTAGGATATGTCGTGAGGCGGGCGCTCATGTTTACCTGCATAGCGATGGTCACATAATGGAGGTTGCAGAGGACCTTATTAATGCCGGTGTTACTATTCTGAACCTTCAAGATAGGGTTAATGGGATAGATAATATTGCGAAGGTATGTAAAGGGAGGGTTTGCATAGACTTGGACATAGATAGACAAGTTTTATTACCCTTCGGCACTTATGAGGAAATAGAGAACCACGTTAGGGAGGCGATTACTAAACTTGGATCAAAGAAAGGAGGTCTTATGTTGAAGGCTGATTGCTACCCGGATGTACCCTTAGCCAACATCGAAGCCTTATGTCAAATCTTAGAAAAATACCAAACATATTACTCTAATCAGTGAAATTGTAACTAATTCTTTTTAAGTTTTTCGAGCTGTTTTAGGGCTTTCTCTTTTTCTTGGGCTGTTAGGAAGCCCCAGACTAGTACTCTCTTCCTTATCGTGTCTATGAATGTTCTGTTCTGATGTATCCAGTCGCTTCTTGTTCCCTGCGTGCGTGTTATGAATATTTCGAAGGTGTGGTGTCCGTCAGCCATCTTTGTAGATATGAACTGAAAGTTTTGGCGGACGCCCCTCTCGTATGGTGAGAGCGATACGTCGGATATGATTGCGCTGTGCATTTTTCCGGGCTCCGTCCATTCCCTGAGGGATAGTTCGTGAACCCAGAAGTCTTCAGGTCTGACACCCATGTGGTCCTGGAGGAACTGAGCTACGTATCCTATTAAGCCTAACGCCTCTTTGTCTATCATCGTCGTGTAAGGTAGGGGGATTGACCATTCGTTTCCAGCGGGCGCTGGAACCTTCCACCTTCTCTCAAGTGAGGGCGTAACCAGCTTCGAAACCTTTATGAGTGGATATATGGCTGAGGCCAGGGTTACTCCCATGATCATGAGCATGCATGTGAAGACCCATCCGGACGAATAGTTCAGGAATAATCCTCCTAGGTAGGCGGAGCTTAAGCTGATGACGATTATGCCGGCTGCGTAACCTATCATGGCTCCTACTATCGAATAGATAAGTTGCTCGCTTAGGAACATGAGGCCTATATGGGTTGGGGACATTCCCACCGTGCTGAACGTCTCCACCTCCCGGATTCGGGTGTAGATGCCTCCCAGCATCATGTTGACGAGAGTGAAGATAGCTATGATTATGGGGATCAACTGGAACTGCAGCCCTGTTATAACTATGGAGGCGCGGTACGTGTACGTGTACACTTTTCCGTCAAGCCCATAGTCGATCCGCATGAAGGGGTTAAGATAGCGGGCGCTGATCTCCCTGGCGTAGGAAGCCGTTTTACTCTCGTCCTTGAATTTTATGGAGGCGCTTACAACCCACCCGTTCAAGCCAACCACATCCTCATATGGAAGTATGAGGACGTAGCGTACTGGTAAATGGATGTCTGTGGCCGGAGGCCTCCAGTCTCTGGGCGTTATCATCTCTTGATCTATGTCCTTTAAGATATTGAAGAGTTCATCGTTAACTATGCCAATGACCGTTCTGCCCGGGCGCATACCCGAAACGCTGATTACGTCACCTACATGTACACCCAGCTCCTGAGCTGTCTCATGGCTTATTATGGCAACTCCTCTCTCCCCGGGCAGGAACCATCTGCCCTCAGACAGTGTGGCGCTCACGCCTAAGAGCTCGTCCTCCTGGCTTGTCAAGCCGAGTATCGCTGAGACTAAGGCTGTTTTTTCTCCGCTCCTGAGTATGAAGTAGTTCTTAGCCTGGTTTGGGAATGGGTAGCGCCATGCTCTTGGGCATATGGTGGCTGCGTCTCCGTACCGAGCTATCAGGTCTTGAAGTACAATGTCTCCTAGGGCTGGGTATGGCTCATTAAAGGCTGCTGGCCAGACTCGAGCATCGTCACATATCCATATCTTGTGGCGGATTATTACGCCGTTGTATGGGGATTCTCCGAGAATTTCAGTCGGCTCCAGGACTGATGCGGCTTCAACCGACGTGAACGAGATCAGAGATGCTGTTATAAGGACTACGCTTAAGAGCGAGAGTGATGATAGAAGCCTACGCTTCCGCATGTACTGGCTTCCAACCGAGAAGGCTGTGGTTATGGCTTCCCCCCAACGCATCTCTCCGAAGCTTCTTCCAACGAATTGGAAACGCATAAGGCGTATGGCTTCACCTATTTTTCCCAGGAGGGTTGAGACCATTGGCAGGGCTAGGATTATCGTTAAGGCCCCTACCAGAAGCATGAAGGGGTTAGAAGCCATGCTCAGCCCCGGATGGAAAGAGTAGAGGAGAGTTAAGTATAGGGTGTAGAGGGCTCCTACTCCTATAAGACGCTTCATCCCCTGAAGAGAGAAGAAGAGGCGTTCGCTTAGGAATGCGAAGGGCAGTAGGAGCAGGGCGAGGTAGGGCGCAACGCTCACGTAATCTTCGATGAGCATTCTGACCTGCACGTAGCTTTCACGCTGAGCATTCCAGGCTTCAGAGGCCTTGGAGTAGGCTTCGCTGTAGAGGTAGCTTCTAAGCATGTCTTCAGCCTCCTCCAAGAGTTTTTTAACATGCTCCTGTCCTGCGGTGATCCTTCCATCGATCCCCCTCTGGGCTAGGGATGATGCTCGATCCCTGTTAAGCCAGTATAGATCTCTCGCTAATTGCAGCGGCGTACATTTCAGGATTACCTGTTCTCCTGCCTTAACTTTTAAGCCGTTTCCGTCGGGCGCCTCCTCCGTGGCGTTTATAATGATGCCTAAGGGGTATCTCATGGCGTAGGATGCTTGCACCATGACCTCCGCAGGGACTCCGGGTTGAAGGTGGATCATTACCACCGTGTATCCTGTTCCCCAATTTGGGGTGTACTCTTGCCCCCAGGAGTCTGGAGCAGCGTGGGTTCTATGGTCCTTCACCGTCCATAGGAGGGATGCTCCTTCATCCACGTTCATAAAGGATGGGTCTCCAACGTTGAAGAGAACGATGCTTCCACACTTGAAAACCGTGTAGTAGCCGAAGTCATATGGGTGGAGCAGGAGGTTTAACTCTGTTCCACCCCCCTCCTTTATGAAATGGTACTTGCCCATGTCCGGAGCATACAGCACGTTGCCTGTTTCGGGGTCAACTACGAAGGCTAGGAGGGTCCAGTGGCCCAGCCGCATGCTGTTAGTTAAGCCCGGTATGAAAACTCTGCCCTCGCTGTCGGAAATGGTGTAAGCCCACAAACCAACATCGGACATGTAGCCCCTCAAAACTTTTTCCGCTCCCACGTCAGCCCACCAGCTGAGCATTCTGTATGCGACTATGGCGTTTGGCACAGGCCTGTACCATCCCCTCTGGTAGTCGTATTCGGCTATAATCCCCTTCACGTCTACCCATTTTGCTCCATGCTCCTGATTATACATCAGGCGCCATTCCGGAATTATCTTCGGCCTTAGCTCCGTATTGGCTAAGGCGTATATCACAGAGTAATCGTATTCGAGCTGTGTCTTCAGGTTGTCTAGGTCTATCTTCTCCGGCGTGTCATATGGTGTCCCCCAGTATGTTCTCCAGGCGTTTGCTGTTGTAAGGCTTATGCCTGGACCATTTATGTTTGTTAGGGGCTCATGGTCCAGGGGTGGGAGGAAGCCGCCGCCGTAAACGCGCCAGCTGCTTAAACCGTGCCATGCCAGCATGGTTGCAAGCGAGTCCTTTGAGATCTTCCAGTCTCTGCCCAACTGCGTCTGGATCTGTTCTGTTAGGGGCCAGAAGTACTGGGTGAAGCTTGGGATCCACCCCTCTCCAACCGACTCCAGCATTGCGTAGTAGGCTCCTCCGTTTGTTGGAACCGGCGTTGGGGACTCACTGCTCAAGTCTAGGTTTATCTGCAGGACTATCTTCTTTCCGAAGTCGCTCCACCTCCCCTCAACCCATTCCTTCACAAACCATCTTGAGCCTTGCAGTCCGAGGTTAGACCCGGAGAAAGCGATAAATACAAGCGTGTATTTAGCCGGGTTCCTGGCGTAGAAGCGGGCCAATTCGAGGAGTGTTGAAACGCCTAGGGCCTCCTCCGCTCCCGGTGCCAGCGACGGAACATAGCTGAAGCTGTCGTAGTGCGCTGTTATGAGAACGTACAGGTCAGGGTTCTCACCTCGGATGTAGCCGATTATATTGGTGGCTTTAACGTTTTCCCAGAGCATGGTAGACTTCACGTTTACAGTGACCTCGCCCCGCCTCAACAGGTCAAGGAGCTGCTCTCCGTCTTCCGGCTGAATGTAGAACCTTGGAAGGTTCAGGGGGACAGTATCCAGCATTTTAAGCTTAAACTCGTCCCTTATAACATCCTCGCCACCTATAAATATGATGGCTTTAACGCCGAGCCCAGCAGCCTGGATCCACCGTTTACCGCTCTCCAAGTCCATGAGAAGTATGCTGCCATCCAGAGGTTTACCATCAAAATCCTTCAGGTATCCCTTTGCTCCGTAAATAAGGGGGCCAGTAATCCCCTCCGGCGGCGTGGTGACGGGCGTCACAACGTTAGGCCAGAAGGGGTAGATCCTAAATGTTTTCCGCTCGGGGCTGAGCACGGTTAGGTTCGCTCCGTAGTCGACAGGCATAAGCATCGTGAAGTTATGGGTGTTCACGTCGGTTAAGCCGGCACTTATAAACTGGCTTCTTATGTAAGCGGCAGCCTGAGCGGAACCCGGATAGCCCGGCATCCTAGAGCCCATCCCAGACAAGGCTTGGACATGACCTATTATGGCCGCCACATCAATCTCGGAGACAACCCGCCTGTAGTCAAACCCCGCATCTAAGCCGTTAACAGCCACAATCATCTGGAAAGGAAATAACAAAAATATGAACAAAAGAGTTAAGCAGACTAGACTAGACTTCAAGCCCACCCGCCCTCCCAAATATAAATGCGCACAACGAATATTTTTCCTCTCCTTATATAGTTCCATAAGGCAGGAAACTTATAAATTTTTTGATACAGCGGGCGGCTCTGTTACTTTAAGCTTATTGCCTCCTTGAGTTGGGTTATGAGTTTCTGGTATTCGGGTTGTTTGTGTAGGTTGAAGAGCCTGAGCCGGTTCTTGACATGGTTTAGGTTGCATCCGCTCCTTCTGCATGGATGGTTGTCGTCGAAGGCTTCAGTTCTGTCCTTAACCGTCTGGACAGCCCTCTCGATTAGGCTCCGATACTCACCGTTTAGGAGCCTATGCTCCAGGTTTAGAGCCTTGCACGCTTCAGGGCACCATGATGCCCCGTCTGTGTAGACTGGATGCCGACCATAACGCCTAACGAGCTGCCTAAGGAAGGCTTC
>CALKGV010000088.1 GCA_938091805.1 uncultured archaeon
ACAATCGGCAACATCACAACCACCAAAAAGGTAGGCTGGAGAAGGAAGGAATAAGCGCTTCCAACATGCAGATATACATGTCAAAGTAACCTCGAAAACGCACAGAGCCCCGAAAACGTTAAATTTGCCAAAGTTTAGTAATTTATAAGAACTCATCTCAAAATTCCATACAATAGAAAATAGAATTATGAAGAAGTTGAGTCATTACTAGTGTGATACTTTAAGTTTTTCTTTTATTGATTCTTTTGATATTAGCCATTTTAGTTCCCCCGTCTCTTCATATATGTATATTAGTGGTATAAGGTATGTTTGGGCCAGCTCGTAATATGCTATTGTTGCTGGTTTCGTTGCTGAGGTGCAGTCCATGATTACTATGTGGTTTTTGAGTAAGCTCTCGAGTTGAGGCAGAACTTTTCTCTTTACAGCATCCACGTTTGCTATTTCATCCTCGTAGCATAATATCCACTGGTATGGTAGCTTAAGGTCCTTCCAATCGTTTAGGGCTTCCGGCGACGTTGTGACATATGCTAAATCCGGCTTCAATTCTTCGCTTTCAAGGATTTTCACTGCGAACTGCGGCTCAGGCTCGCTTCGAGAGTTCTTTTTCCCAAGAAGTCCGAAATACGCTATTGACACCTTCGTTTTAGGTGGATATATAAAGCATAGGGGCGTCTTATACGTGAGCCTATATGTTCCCTTAACCTCCCTCTCTATTACGTGAAAGCGTTGAAGCCTATTTAGGTGGTGTATTAGAACGGAACCCTTGACTTTTGAGATAGACTGTATCTCAGAAAATGATGCTACTCCGCCAGCCTTGGCTAGGGCCTCAATAATCCTACGGCTATTTATGGTTGATAGCGCTAACCTGTAATCGGGCATCGCTATGTCCTCAACTACCAATTAACATACGCACCTTATACATTATAGTAGTGTAATGCTCTATTCTATTGGAGCCCCGCTCGAACAATATTAGTATAGTTCTTAATAAACTAATATTTTTGTCGGCGTCCGCTCCGAGGTGGTTTCAATGGTTTCAAACGTTAGAACGTCTCATCATAGGCTTTCCAGTTTAGCGAATGGTATTAAAAGAGATGCTCTAAGCGGGGT
The DNA here is from genome assembly GCA_938091805.1 of uncultured archaeon. Lineage (GTDB taxonomy): Archaea > Thermoproteota > Bathyarchaeia > Bathyarchaeales > DTEX01 > DTEX01. The sequence continues at coordinate 1,108 of CALKGV010000088.1, forward strand.
TGTAGCGTTTGATATAGAGACCTTTAGCCCCAATGGTTTTCCTTACGACTTCAGGGATCCTGTGGTTAATTTCTCACTTGTGGCCCCACTCAATGGTTTAGGTCTTCTTTCTTTATCTGTTATAGGCGATGTGGATCTTGAGGGCGATATGCTTAGATTGCTCTATGGGATCATTCACGGTTTTCACGGCTTTTACCTTTTAACTTACAATGGTTCAAGGTTTGATCTTGAGTATGTGTCTAGAAGGGGCTGTCTATACGGCCTAGATTTCAGCAGCGTCCTCTCAAGTATGCGCCATATTGACATCTATAGGATTGCTAGGCGGGTCATAGCGGACATGCCTAGATGCAATCAGAAGACCGTTGAAAGATATTTCGGCTTTACAAGAGCAATGGGGCATATCTCAGGGGACCTATATCATCTTTCCTATAGGAGATTTCTTCAGGACGGCTCTATTGAACCAGCATTCTACAATATTGAGGATAGCTATGGATGCTTGAGAATATCTGATGCCATCTTAAGTTTTCTCGCTGGAAAGAGGAGGGAATGATTAATTTTTTATTTCATATGATGATATTTTATTTTTGAGGAGGATGCTTATATTTTGAGTGATCTTGATGTTCTACGCACCTCTGCACTGCTTCATGACATCGGTAAATTGGAGTGCTGGGCCGAGAGGAAGCCTTGGAGTGAACATGTTCGCTATACATATAAGTTTGTCAAGGAGTGTTTAGACGAGGATATTGCTGTTCATGCTATGCGTCACCACTCCAGCCAATACTATCAGAGCGAATGGCATCCTAAAGATTTAATCGAGAAGATCATATGCCTAGCGGACAATTTCGCTTCTGGCGCTGATAGACGTGAGGAGCCGGAGCGTGGGGCGCCGCTGCCATCGCCGCCAATAGATCTAACCCATGTCCTTTCGATAGATCATGTTAGGAATAGACTTGAAGCTTCGGACTTGGCCTATACCTATCAGGAAGCTCTCAGAGGCTTAAAGCCTATTGCAGGTGGTTTTAAAGAGAAACCTAAAGAAATCTATTTTGAAATCTTTGATTTTCTTGATAAGAATTCTAGGCTGCGCCTTGTTCCAGCGGACACTAGAAGCCCCATAAATGATGTTTCTCTATGGGATCACATGAAGCTAACAGCTGCCTTCGCAACATGCATTTATTTAAGCGGCTGGATGGGGGATGATCCGGAGAACTATAGATTTGCCCTTTTAAGCGGCGACGCGGATAAAATATCTAGGTTTATAACTGAGTCGCTGCGTCTCCCAGATTTGAGGGCTAGAAGCAACCTGATTAAGAGAGCTACGGATGCTGCAAGAGATTTCCTAAGGGATTTTATTGGTCCTGAGTGTGTTCTCTTCGCTGCTGGCGGAAGCATTCTGGCTTTATGCCCATTAAACATGCTTCAGAAGGCTTTAGAAGGTGTTAAGAAGAGTTTTGAGGGGAAAAGCGGCGGCAGGGTTACAATCACAGTTAGCCATATTGAGGTTGGAGGCGATGAGGTTCGCGGGAACTTTGGCTCCGTTTGGGAGAAGGCTCAGCGAAATCTGCGGGTTGAGAAGAGCAGGCGCATCCTAGTCCGGCAGATATCTCTGCCTGAAGGCTCTGAAAACTGCGATGTATGCAAGGCTAAGGTTTGGAGCTATGAAGATAAAGAGAGGATTTTACCCTTTGATGCCTCGCCTAGACCTGAAAGATTATGTGACGAATGCTGGATGCTGAGGGAGAAAGAGAAAGGCGTATGGTTGGATGACATTAGGGGCGAATCTGATTTTGTTGCATGCATTAAGGCTGATGGAGACAATATTGGGGCTTTTATGTCAGGAGTCGGGTTTAAGAGGGCTGAGAAGGCTGGCACACCATCAAGAATATCGACGTTAAGCGACTTGCTTCATAAGACTTGCGAGGAAGAGTTTGAGAGAATTATAGGCGAGTTTAAGGGCAGGGTTATTTATTCTGGCGGAGACGACCTGCTGGCCTTTGTCCCAGGGGAGCATGCTCTGAAGGCGGCTAAAAAAGTTTACTTGAAGTTTAAGGGTGAGATGGCTGGTGAATGCACCATGTCGGCTGGGGTTGCCTTCTTCCACTATAAGCTACCCGTCTATATTGGCGTCGAATCCGCAGATTATTTGCTTTCCAAAGCCAAGAGTGAGGGTAAAGATAGGATCGCCCTCGCTATTATCGGGGGAACAGGGATGACCCAAAGTGAGCTTGAAGGTGTTAATTCTATGAAGTGGCCTGATTTGGATACCCTACTTGAAATCGTCGATTTTATGAGCAAGGCTGATGTTGCCTCCTCGCAGGTTAGGCGCATAGTAGAGGCTGCCAGCAAAAGCCCGGTTAAGGCTGAAGCCCTAATTCAGTATTCT
>CALKGV010000089.1 GCA_938091805.1 uncultured archaeon
CCTACAGCCGGTAACAAGCACATACAGAATGCCGTTTATCGTCATCCTATCATCAGCCCCAGAGCCTACCAACCCTAGCCTTAGGAGGAAGCAAAGACCTAATAAGATTCCATTCCCCATCACTAAGCTCACGAAACTCCATGTAGAAGGCATAAAAGAGGAAAACTTAAATAGTTTTGCAATGAGTTCTATTTAAATGTTCTTTTAAATATATTTAATCTTGGCCATTAAGAATCAAAAGTATTTTGGCAAAAATTGTTTTCAGTATATGGAAGCTGATGGATTTACGATGAAGAATTCTGTAGAATATCCTTAAATAATAAGGTTTAGTTCATTATATTTTATTCCAAGAGAGGGCTTTGGGATGCTGATAAGCGAGATGATTCTAGAGAACTTTATGAGCTATGAGTATGCTAGGATACCCCTTAAGCCGGGGGTTAACGTCATATGCGGACCAAACGGGGCTGGTAAATCATCGATCCTTCTTGGAATATCGGTTGCCCTAGGTCAGTCCTACACCGAGCGGTCGAAGAAGCTCAGCGACCTGATAAGATGGGGGAAGGATATTGGGCGTGTAACCATTGTCTTGAATAATTCTAAGGTTAAGGGGCGCCGTCCTGTTCCTAAAATAAACAAGGATCAAATTTATTTAACTAGGGTTTTAAGGCGCGATGGGAAATACTGGTTTGAAATTGACGGTGTTGCGGCCAGCAAAGCCGACGTATTAAGGCTTCTCTCACGCTTTAATGTTGACCCGGATAACATGCTTATAATAATGCATCAGGATATGGCTGAGCAGTTTGTTTTGCTTTCACCGCAGGAAAAACTTAAGCTTGTCGAATCCGCTGTTGGGATTGAATCTTATAGAAGAAACGTTCTTGAGGCGCAGATTAAGTTAAGTAAGGTGATTAGTCAGGAGGAGTCGCTTAATAAGATGCTTGAATCCGCTGAGCAGACGCTTAACTATTGGCGCGAGCAATATGGGCGATATCAGGAGAAGAAGCAACTTACGCTTAAAAGGCGCTTTTTGGAGCGTGAACTTTCATGGGCTGAGGTTGCCGAAAAGGAGGAGGAGGCAAATAAGATGCAAAGGAGCATTGAGGAGAAAAAATCCATCTTAGAGAAGATCAAGGCTTCAATTAGAGATCAAACCAACCTTGTTGAATCGATAAATAGAGAAATGGCGGGTTTAAAGGATGCATTGCGAAGAATGTTTGAGGAGAGAATTTTAATAGAAAGAGAGAAAGCTCAGTACGCTTCAGAAGTTAAAACAGGCGAAGAGATACTGAGCAAAATGAGGGATCTCCTTGATGAGGGCATAAGAAATCTTAAGGACCTCTCAAAAATTAATTTGCCGATGAATATAGAAAATGCGGAGTCGGGAGGAGAGCCCTTAAATGCTGAGGGATTGGAAATTGCAAAGACCATTAAAGGTTTAAACGATTGGTTCAACTTGTTCAGGTCAAGAATTATTGAGCTGGAGGGTTTAACCGAAGTTTCAAAGATCAAGCTTGCGGATCTGGAGATTAGACTTCTTGATGTTAAAGACGAGATATATAAGTTGGAGAATAAGATGGATGAGTTAATGAATAGTTTAATTGATGGAAGAGTTAATTTAGCCCTTCTCAACTATCGGGAGAGCGAGCTGCTGAGGGAAGTAGAGTCTCTGAACAAAAGCTTAAACAGCCTACTTTCAGATATTAATGAGGCAATTAGAAAAGCTGAGGAGAAAGGTTCACGTATAGCCGTCTTAAGAAGCCCGTATGAAATCATAGATGAAATTCGAATTATAGATGGGCGGCTGTCAGCAATGGCAGATGTTTCAGAGGATGTGGAGAAAATGTATGAATCATACTCGAAACTTTATTTTGAACTAAAAGAGAAAGCCCGGGTGGCCGCTGAAAATCGTGAAAAAACATTAGAGGAGATAAAGGCTAGAATGGAATCATGGAGAAACATAGTTAACAGCCTCCTAGAGAGCGTCAATAACAAGTACAGGCATATCCTCCTCCAGGTTGCGGGTGAAGGGTTTGTCCGCCTAATAAACGAGAACGATATAGAAGCGGCTGGATTAGAGATTTGCGTTGGATTTAAGGGTTCACAGCCGATTCCATTGAACATATACTCCCAGAGCGGCGGAGAAAGAAGCACAGCGACCATGGCTTTTCTACTGGCGCTTCAGAAGCATATAAAATCCCCCTTCAGGGCAATAGACGAATACGATGTCCATATGGATCCTAGAAATCGGGAAGCAATTGCCAACCTACTTATATCTGCTGTCAAGGATGAAGGCTCGCAGTATCTGGCCATAACCCCCAACCAAATGTTCTTTGAGAACAGAGACGTGCACATAATAGTTGTGCAAAACATTGAGGGCAAATCCCTGGTTAAGGAGGTTGCATGATCAAATCTATGGGCAAAAAGAGATCGATTGTAAAAAAGGCTAGAGAAGATCTGCAAAGAATAATAGAAACGTGTAAATCAGTTGAGGTCAAAGGGTTGGACCCATACTTAGTTGATGTTGAGGATTTAATAAGGGCGATCAGGGAATATTTTCCAAACTGGGAGAAAATTGAGGATTTATGCTTAGACACTGAAGCCCTAAACCACATAGCCTCGATTGTTAAAATGCAGGGAGAATGGGTGAAAAATAGGGCAACAGCATTATATAGAGATCCATTCTTAATTGAAGAGAAAATTTCAGGATTGCCCTTAGAGGATATTGTTGAAATTTTTCTAGAGTCATGGCGCCCCATAGTGGAGTTTGAGCAGTTAACAATTAACAGTTTTAGCGAGGCCCTAAGGTACTGGAGTGAGCTTTCGCCCCTAAGCGAGAGGTGGCAGAGAATAGGTTTCACCAAAACCGATCTTCAAACCGTAACCCATGAAGACGTGGTTAAAGAAGGTTTTCTGTCAAGCGAGTCCTTCTTCGAGGATCTGGAGAGTCTGTGGCGGGAACTTAAGGAGGCAGCCTCAGTGAAAGGTAAAGTTGAATATTGGGATTTTATCGGCTCCGATACGTATGAGGAAACAGTTAAGAGAGCATATTTAACGAGTTTTCTCATAACATATGGCTACGCAATCCTGGAAATTCACCATCTTGAAGAGGAGATTTTTATATTGCCAAATGAGAAGCCATCTGAGAAGAAGGGTGAATCAATCTCCTTCCCAATATCAATAAACTTTGAAGAGTGGGTGAAATGGAGAGAGGAGAGAAAGGCCTAAGCAGAAAAGCCTATTATGCGTCGAAAATTAAGAGGGCTGTTCATCTGCTTTTCTACAAAAGACATTCCATGCCTGGGGCTAGGGGTTGGGAGCTAAGGAAGGCTATCGGCTCAGATTACCCTAAAATAATAAATTTGCTTGACAAGTATTTAGAGAGACTGGACCTAACAATCAAACAGGTCTTTGAGGAAGAAGCTAGCCCGCCAGAAAAGCCGACCCCTGAACAATATGATAAGGCAAGATTTTACGTTGCTTTAAGAAGCGGTTTCACATCTAGAGATTTAAAGCTCATAGGGTGGCGCATTGATGATCTGGCAGCCTTATGCGCTTCAATCGCATATATAATATCTAAGGGTGGGAAGGCTCAAAGGAAGGATCTTGAGGATCTTTTAAAGAATAAGATACCTGGTTGGCGCGTTGACATCGATCTTAATCGCTTTGTGAGATCCGGATACTTAATCGAGGATGAAAATGGGCAAATATATCTGGGTTGGAGGACAAGAGCTGAGGTTGATCAGAAAAAACTCGTAGATTTGCTGCTTAAAACCGAGATTGAATCTCCAGCCCAAAAATGGGGAAATCATCCTGGTGAATACAAATTTTAAGGAGTTTTCATATGAATGAAAAAGGAAAAATCCGTTTCATCGGTATCGTTGAAAAAGAAGGAGAGAAGGAGGCTAGAATAAGATTTTTTCCCGAATATTGCGCTGGACTTAAGGGGATAGAGGGTTTTTCTCACCTAATTATCCTCTACTGGATGCATCTACGCGATGATGATGCTGAAAGGCAGACTCTGCTAGTTTTCCCTAAAAGACATACAGTGAACGTGGAAACGGGAATTTTTGCCTGTAGGAGCCCATCCCGACCAAACCCGATAGGCTTATGCGTGGTGGAATTAATGAAGGCTGACGGATGCATCCTAACGGTTAAAAATTTAGATGCTTTTGAAGGCTCACCGATAATTGATATTAAACCGTACATCCCAAGGGCAGATTCAGTTCCAGACGCCAGAGTTCCAAAGTGGGTGCTGCATGGACCTGCAACTTAACATCTCATTATTCCTCATAAACTCGCATGCCGCGTTTATTCTATGTTTTACTGTGATCACTGGCAGACCGCAAGCGTCCACCTTCAGAGCAACTATTCTAAAACCTTCCCTAACTGAAGGTGGAACGAAAACCTCAGATGATTTAAAATGCGAGATTACATCATCATAGTTCTCCAGAAAGTGGAGAAACTTCTCTATACTCCGCCTGAAAATTTCCCCTCTACCCAAGTATTCAAACCAGTAATCCCCCAAACTTCATGCCAAGTCATAACAACATGGAATGGATGGGAGCGGCTAGAGCTCCCATCTACGCCTATGATCCGCTATTATGCTCAGCATGAATGATGAGAAAAATGTCTGTAAACCTAGCGCTATAAGCATGAAGGAGGAAGATAAATCTGAAAACAAAAAACGATACTTACATACTGACCAAGAGAAGGAGGGACAATCATGAAGGTTAAATGTCCAGTATGCGGTAAAATAGGCATCCTGGAAGTAAAGGGAAACAGCTAGAGAGTAGTGCATTATTCTTGGGTATCTGGGAAAAGAGTGTTTGAGAAGCGTACGATTAAGGGAACAAAAGGGAACAATAGGAAAAGAAAAACGCATATAGTGGGATTCTTCACGAAATATGGTGCTCCGGGCGGGATTTGAACCCGCGTCTCCGGCTCGAAAGGCCGAAATACTTGACCGGGCTATACTACCGGAGCATTTATGCATTATGCGTATTACACGTTCATTGGATTTTGTTTATGTTTCGCCCATTAGGAAGCGCATTTGTGCAAGTCTGTCCATTACTTCAACTATTGCCCTCTCAATATCATGTCTCTTCGCCTTATATACATTCTCATCTACTTTTCCCTTTTT